>CAYPKC010000063.1:0-8035 GCA_964411215.1 uncultured Eggerthellaceae bacterium
GGAGTTTTGCATTGACAGCTCGCGCCACGATGACAAATCAGTGATTTAGGCGCTGTTTGATTTTGGCTACCTCATCGAAGAAAACGTTTCTGATATCGTCGAATCCATTAATGCGATGCAAGATGCATCAATGACAAACTTCCTCTTAGATGAGAAGAATCGCCGTTTTGGCGCATCTTCGATCGATTTTGAGTTATAACACAAAGCGATCGGATAAAAGTAGCTAAAGGCACCTGAAAGCGACACTTAGTTTTATGTCAAGCGAGCTCACACAGACGGAATTCAGCGACGAATATCTCTTGACGCCCAAAGAGGTTCCTGTCGGCGCGCAGAACATCAAGACAGTCGATCAAAATGCTCGCCAAGCGCAACAGCAACTAATGGAAGCCCAGCGCCTGAACGAAGATCGGCTTGCAGAAGACATCATCGAAGAATGCAGAACGCGCCTCATGCTCAAATTCAGGTTCCTGGACAAGGCTTTATGGCGCATGGAAATGGTCTCGGTGCGCTCAAGTCTGGCTTATCCAATCGCGACAAATGCCAAAACGCTCTTCTATGACCCTGAGCGCGTGATTGCAAGATTCAGGCAGTCGCTCGACGAAGTCGTTCGAGACTATCTGCACCTGATCATGCACTGCGTCTTCAGGCATCCTTTCGACACCAACCATAAGGAAAAAGACGCGTGGTCAATCACGTGCGACATCATAGCGGAGAGCGTCGCAATGGATTTGTGCGGCTCGCGTTTTCCAAGCGAAGACGACGAGATGCGCCGCCAAGCCTTAGACGAGATCGCTTTCAACGCGGGCAACCTTCACCCTGAAAAGATATACGAATTCCTTTGTGCGCTGGTGAGAACTCCCGCTGGTCAGAACTATCGCGGCTACGCCCAAAGCACGCTCAATGAATGGCGTCGTCTTTTCGAGCGCGACGACCACAGTCCCTGGCCAACCAACAACAAAGACGAATTGAACGACGAGCCGAAGGATGAAGAGCAAACAGAGGAAATGGTCGAAGATGACGAGCATCCCGACTATCAATCCGACGGACTTCAGACAGAAACGCTCGGCAACGATGAATCTGGCGAAGAGGAAAGCCGAAGCTCTCAGGCTGCAGAAGATGCTGAAACCGAAAGCGAAGGCGAAGAGGAGCCAGACGATACGTCAGACGATATGAATCCCCAGTCGGATGCCTCCCTTAATCCTGATGAGTTCGACCGCGATCCTGATGACGATGAGTATACGGAAAAGGATTGGGAAGACATCGCCAAAGAGATAGAAATGGATCTTGAGACGTTTTCCCAAGAATGGGGGAAAGAGGCAGGCAAGCTCATTGCTACCTTGCAGCTCACTAATAGGAAAACGTATGACTATACCGAGTTCCTAAGGCAATTCATGGTCGTGACAGAGCTCGTCAAACTCAATCTCGATGAGTTCGATTACACCTACTACACCTTCGGCATGGATATGTATGGCAACATGCCGTTTATTGAACCCCTCGAATACAAAGAGACAGATTCTGTCCGCGATTTTGTGATCGCCATTGATACGTCCGGTTCAGTGAGCGGCGAGCTCGTGAAAAAGTTCGTGCAGCACACGTTCAACATATTGAAGGAATCAGAAGATGTGTCCACGAAGGTGAACATCCACATTATCCAGGCAGATTCCAAAGTACAATCGGATCTGAAGATTGTCGATTTGCGCGACGTTGATAAGCTCTTGTCGGAATTTGCCGTGAAGGGTTTTGGCGGCACAGACTTCAGGCCGGTCTTTGATTACGTGGATATGCTGTGCAAACGCGGTGAGCTCACCGACCTTAAAGGGCTCATTTACTTCACTGACGGCCTGGGGCAGTTCCCCGAGACAATGGCAGAATACGAGACAGCTTTTGTCTTCGTTGACGATGGCTCTCGCGAGATTCCGCCGGTGCCTCCCTGGGCAACGAAAGTGATCATCAACGAAAGGGATATAGAGAAGTTCTAGTGCCTGGTTGAGACAGGCGCTTGAGGCAGATGCTTGAGGAAGACGTGTGAAACAACCGCATTAAGACAGACGTGTGAGACAGATGCTTTATGCAACCGCTTTAAGCCGGCAGATGCATAAAGCACGTGAGAGGATACAAGGGTCAAGCACATTGTGCTGGCCGCGATGAATGGAGAGACATGAATATCGCAAGCGCAAAGCAGCAGATCAAAGATACGGTTGAAGCGTATTTGGAAACCGATGACACGGGCATGTACATTATTGCGCCGGTGCATCAGCGACCCATTTTCTTGCTGGGGGCGCCAGGTATTGGCAAGACGGCCATTATGGAGCAGATTGCCCAAGAGCTCGGCATTGGCATTGTGTCGTATTCCATGACGCATCACACGCGCCAATCAGCGCTCGGCCTTCCGCGTATCGAGCACCATAATTTCGAAGGCTATGAATACGAATCTTCGGAATACACGATGTCGGAGATCATAGGCGCGATCTACGACTATATGGAGCGGACCGATTTGCGCTGCGGCATCCTCTTTTTGGACGAGATCAATTGCGTATCCGAAACACTCTATCCGTCCATGCTTCAATTCTTGCAGTTCAAAACGTTCGGCAAGCATAAGGTGCCGGATGGCTGGATCGTGGTATGCGCGGGCAATCCGGCCATGTACAACAAACAGGTTCACGAGTTCGATATTGTGACGCTTGACCGTATGCGCGAAATCGATGTCGAGCCTGATTTCAGCGCTTTTCGCGAATATGCCATGGAAGTCGGCCTGCATCCGGTTGTGACCACCTTCCTTGAGACCAAAAAGGACTGCTACTACAAGATCGAAAGCCGGCCAGGCGGCGGCAAGTCGTTTGTGACGACGCGCGGTTGGGAAGACCTTGCCCGCGTTATCTCGCTCTATGAGCGCCTGGGAAAGCCGATTAACCGCGAGCTGATCGCCCAGTTCCTCCACGACGACGACATTGTCGACCAGTTTTCGATTTACTACTCGCTCTTTGAGAAGTATCGCTCTGACTACCAGGTGTCGAGCATCTTGGACGGAACGGTTTCCGGCAGCATTAAAAAGCGCGCTGAAGAGGCGCAGTTTGATGAGAGAATCGCCCTGCTCGGCTTGATGGTCGACGGCATTGCCACCGATTGCACCAGCGTGCTTGAACAAGAAGCTATCGTATTGGGTCTGCGCGATGTGCTGCGCAGCATTAAAGAAGACATGCTCCATGGCGGCGCCGTGGATATCCTTTTGACGCCGCTCATTACGAAGCGGGAAGTGGAGCTTGCCCAAAAGCAGGCAGCGAATATCTTGACGCCCCAAGCGTTGAGAAAAGAGAAAATGACGATCCAGAAGCTGAAAGAGTTTTCTGCGCTGTGCACTATGGAGAAAACCTACGAAGGCGATGCCGCGTTCCACACTCTTGAGCGTGCCTATAAAGAAGAAGTAGGCAAGGTGAATCCCGCCGTGGACGCCACCAACGCAAAGATCGACAACGCCTTTGATTTCGTCGAAGAGTGCTTCAGCAATCGCGAGATGCTCATCTTTGTTGCAGAGCTTGCTACTCGCAAAGCAACGGCTATGTTCTTGGCACATTACGGCAATGAGTCCTATTACGCCCACAACGGACAGCTTAAAACGGATGCCTCGCTTATGGGTCTCGAAGAGCGCGCAGCCCAGCTGGCTGATCTCGAAGGCCATGTCTCTCAATTCGCAGCGCATGGCGACAACAGCTTGCTCGACTTCACGAGCATTGACATGAGCGGCGCGGTCACCATTGGCGGCGGCGCTTCATCAGAGGCAATGACCGACACGTTGAAGGCCAATGCGTTAAGCCATAATGCCCCAGTGCAAACGGAATCCGCTGAACAAGAAACGACCCCTGCGAGCAACGACGGCCACGGCGGCAACGGCGTGCAAGCAACAAAGGCACATCACGCAACGTCATCCGACGGCACGGCAGGCGCATGTGACCCCCAAGTGCTTGCTGCCTACTATGCTGACAAAGACCTTGAATACGCCTTTACCAGCGATTGCGCCATGCACTTACCAGCAGACAAGCTTCCTGGCACCAAGGTGCTCGACATTGGGTGCCGCCGAGGACGTGGCGTCTACAAGATCAGCTCCATGGTGGGAAACGATGGCTTTGCCATGGGCGTTGACTATATTCGTCCCTATATCGATGAGGCAAAAGCAGGGGTAGATCGTGCGTGGCATGACAGCAATCTGAAAAAGAACAACATGGAATTCCGCTTCGCCTATCCGGAAGATCTTATCGGCGCGGGTATTGGAACCGGCGTTTTTGATTATGTGTATATGAACAATGCGCTTTCGTTGTACTATGCGCCAGAAGTCGCCCTTGCCGAGGCTGCGCGCGTTTTGCGGTCAGGGGGCACCCTTATTTTGGACACGGTCTTCGCTGATACCGAGCGGCCTTACGAAGTCATTGAGCAGGCGCGTGATCTGGGCAATAGCATTCAGGCATCGCTTACGCGCGAGCAGAGCGCCCAGATGTTCAAGGAAGCCGGATTTGCCGACTTCGACCTTGTTTATGAGGCAGATGTGGAAAAAGATCGTGGTTATAAGGCAGGTTATAAAGTTCCTGCGGCAAACGATGGCGAAACGACCTATAAAGCTGTTACGCTGCACATGAAAAAGTTATAGGAAGGAAGCGCTATGGGTATATACGATATCGAGCAACAAAAAATTGCCGCAGGTGAAGCCGAGCGTGGATGGGCAGCTATGCAGTATTTCGACGAGCTTGATGCTTCAATCTCAGATGAGGCGTCAATGCTGAAGCATCGCCCCAATTATTCGCGGACGCTTTTTGCTCCCGAGCACGACGACATTTATCGCGAATTCTGCGCCTATGTCGATCTTGAAGAGCCGCGCTATTTCGACAGCATCAAAGACCCGATAACGGTCAATGGCCACACGGCAGCAGAAGTGTATTTCGAGATGAAATCCCACAACGACCGCATTGTCGCCATTGATGGGGCCGCCGTTTACAACATGCTTGTCAAGCTTCGCACTGAGCCGGAGCTCGCGCAGAAAATCCTTGATTTCCGCCCGACGTGCTACCAATGTGGCTGCGGTCCGAAAGATGCTGCTTTCGACCGCGGAGATCATCCGTTCCAAAAGCAGTAAGCCTGTGATTTCGCTACAATAAGCTGCAGCTTTTACTGTTTGAGGGGGAACTTTGCAAATAATCGAGACTATTCGCGAATACGACGAGGACAAACAAGAGCTTATGCTCACCATGGTGGCGAGCGCTGATGAAGTCAAAGAGTGCGCTGACAAGTTCTATGGCGAGCTGTCGACACGCGAGTTGAAAGGCTTTCGCAAGGGAAAAGCGCCGCGCGAGGTGCTTGAGCAAAGCGTTGGAGGACACGCCAATGCCATGGGAGGCATTGCTGAGCTTCTGATTAACGAGCGTGCGGTGCCCACGATCGACCGAGAGGGCATCATTTTCATCGAAGAGCCTGACTTCAACGTTGAGCAGCAGCTTGAGATAGACAAGCCTTTCAAGTTCTCCGTATCGGGCGCCGTGGCTCCGATGATCAAGCTTACCGATTACAGCCCGGTTGCTATAGAGATGCCTCCAGAAGAGGTAACCGACGATGAGATTGATGCGCATCTGGAGAATCTGCGCGAGTATTACCACTCCTTTGAGACCATTGATGACCCGGCGCATCAAGCGGAAATGGGCGACTATGTGATGGGCACCATCACGGTCACAGACAGCAATGACAAAGTTGTCGGCGGCCTGGCAGCGCAAAACCGCATGGTCGGCCTGGGCGAAGGCATTATGCCGCTTTCTTTTGACGAGCACGTGGTCGGCGCCAAGGTTGGCGACACGCTTGAGTTCGACTTCGACGCCATTAACGCTGACGGGACGTCTGACTACGGCGACGGCCACTTGCATGCCGTTGTCGACGTGACGGAGATGAGGCGGAAGGTCTTGCCGCCGCTCGATGACGAGATGGCTGCAAAAGTCGGCTGCATGGATGCAGCGGATATGCGCAAGCAGATGAAGCGTAATATCGCTCTGCAAAAAGAACGCGAATTGCCGCGGCTGAAGGTTGATCGTGCGGTTGAGCAACTTATTGAGCGCATCGACGGCACCATTCCCGAGTATTACGTGGACTTCATTCGCCAAGATGTCGGCCGCGAGTTCATGAAAGATCTCGAGAAGAAGGGCACGAACCTTCAACAATGGATGTTGCAAAATAGCGTCGAAGGCGATGCGATGAAAGAGCAGATCGATGCCGAAGCTCTTCATCGCGCCAAGATCGATTGCGCGCTTGAGGCGTTGTTTGCGGAAAAGGCATTAGAGATTACTGACGCAGATATCGATAAGATGTTTGAAGGCAGTGAAGAGGCAGAAGAGGCGCATACCCGCAAAGAGTGGGAGGATGCGAACCGTCTTGCCGATCTTAAGAAAATGGCACGACAGACGAAAGCCACGGAATGGCTGGTGGAAAACGCGCAGGTGACTACTGTCGCATAGGAAACGCGCTGGCGGTCGCTGTTGTTTGGGAAACACGCATGCGACCACCGTCGCATAACGAAAGGATAAGTTGTGAAAATAGGTTCAACGGTAAAGCTTACGTATACAGGTACCCTCGAAGACGGTAGCGTTTTCGGTTACGCAACAGCCGAATCGCCCATGGAGTTTCAGACGGGCATGGATTTGGTCGTTGATGGATTCGAGCGTGAGATTCTGGCCATGGAAAAGGCAGGCGAGAAGAAGACCTTCACGATTAGTGAATACGACGCCTATGGCGAGTACCTCGACGATTTCACGCAGAAAATCCCGCTGGAGCAAATTCCGTTTGCCGTTCAGCCAGGAAGGCGCATTTCGCTTTCGAGCAGCGACGATGGAACGCCTATTTTAGGCACCGTGTTAGACGTGGCAGATGGGTGCGCCGTGATCGATCTCAACCACCCGCTTGCTGGCCAGAAGCTGACGTACGAAGTCGAGCTCCTTGAGGTACAAGATGCTCCTGAGAATTTTGTATCTGCTCGAGAAAAGGCAGAGCACCTCAAGCAGCAAAGCAGGCTTTTGGGCGGCGACCAAGGCGACGACTTTAGATAAGAAGGAAGAAGAACACCAATGGCAAAGCAAAAGTACACCTTGACCTCCTATGATCCAGTCTATGTCGTTGCAGAGGAAGTGCGTATTCCGGAAGAGGTCATTCGTCAGCAGGCAATCAACTGGCTGCAATATAACTGCGCTAAAGAGGGCGAAGAAGCCAAACTGACCGACGCTTGGGTCAAAGCGCATACCGAGGATTTCAAGAACGTCGACGAGCTTTTGATCTTCGTGCGCTACAACATGTATCGTGACAACCGCGAGATCCAGCAACTCGCAGACCAAAATGTCGTGTGTGCAGAACTTGCGACCAGGCTTGTTGAAGATCTTCCCGAAGACCTTATTGATGAGTCGGTGTTTGCAGCGAATATGCGCTTGGAAGAGATGATTACACGCCAAGGCATGGACATCGAGATGTTCTGCGAAAACCGCGGCATCACCGAAGAGCAATTGCGCGCAGATGTTCGCGAGCGCGCCATCCAAAGCCTTCGCGAGGATACTGCTCTTGCGGCCTATGCTGATCACATGAACTATACGCTTGATGCCGAGGATTTCTACGCCATTATCCCGGGCGAGAATATTGACGACAAGGCATACAAGCGTCGCCAGATCGAGCTTGATGGACGTCTTCCTCAAATGGAAGAGTACGCGCTCAAGACGAAGGCGCTCAAAGATGTTATGGAAAACGCCATGATCAAGCGTAGCAAGCACGACACCGAATGGCTGCGCTATGGCGATACGAGTGCTGATGTTTTGGAGGCAAATAAGCAGTTCCCTGATAACTTCATGACGCTGTAGAAAGCGATGTGGTATCATTTCCCGTGCACTTAATGGTGCATTATCTGGTCGAGTGGCGCAGCGGGAGCGCAGGTGCCTTACAAGCACAAGGTCGGGGGTTCAAATCCCTCCTCGACCACCATAAACAATGAGCAGGTCAAGCGGCTATTTCGTTTGACCTGCTTTGC
>CAYPKC010000064.1:0-7967 GCA_964411215.1 uncultured Eggerthellaceae bacterium
GTGGTCATCGTCGGAATTCGGCTTCGTGTCACTGTCAGATGCGTATTCCACTGGGTCATCCATCATGCCTCAAAAGCGCAACCCTGATTTTGCAGAGCTCGTGCGAGGGAAATCAGGGCGTATTGTGGGCGATTTAGTTTCGCTCATGGTTACGCTCAAATCCCTTCCGCTTGCGTACAACAAGGACCTTCAAGAAACGAAAGAGCCAACCATGCAGGCGGCAGATGCTCTTGAAGATTGCTATATCTGTGCGGCAAATATGATCAGCACCATGAGCATTAATGAAGACGCCATGCTCGCGCAGGCAAAACGGGGTTATATGGCGGCAACCGATGTAGCCGACTACCTTGCGAAAAAGGGACTGCCGTTCAGGCGGGCACATGAAATCGTAGGACATTTGGTGCTGCTCTGCGACAAGCGTACGTGCGGTTTGGAAGATTTGTCGCTCGAAGATTTGAAGCGCGAGTCAGACCTTTTTGAAGCAGACATCATTGAATGCCTTGACCTGCACGCCATCGCGAACGCGCGAAATACATATGGCGGCACGTCTGAATCATCAGTTTCACATCAACTTGTGGCCGCATCTTCACAAATCGACCATGACAAAAAGGCTATTTAGTGTAGAGAATTCTCTGTATTTGTCCGAGATGCTAGAATGACACGCAAAGTAACTGTGCCTTTTCCGCATACAGAGGGGCAAAAGGCACCGTGAAAAGTAATACGTACATCAGCATGCTATCACGTGAAAGATAGTAAGAATTCGGAGGTAATGTGGCCTCACGCGCTATTAAAGGTCGCTATAACGTAAAAAAGAAGACCGGCAAGGCGGTTGGTATCGCCATTGTTTCTGTGATCCTGGCAACAATCGTCGCCTTTGGTATAGGTGGCGTCGCGCTTGCCAAATCGTGGCTCGAGGATTTGCCGGATTACAGCAATTCCAACGCACTTAATACATCGGCAACCTCGGTTGTCTACGCCTCTGACGGCAAAACTGTGCTTGCAGAATTCCAGCTTGAGAACCGCACGCCGGTTGAGCTGGATCAGATCTCGCAATTTGTCAAAGACGGCACGGTTGCAACAGAGGACGAACGTTTCTATAAGCACGAGGGTGTCGACCTTATGGGTACCGCGCGTGCTGTGGTAAACAACATTCTGGGCGGCTCGCGCGAAGGCGGTTCAACCATCACCCAACAGCTCGTGAGAAACACTATTCTTTCGGAAGAGATGAACGAGATCTCGATCAAGCGTAAGCTTCGCGAGATGTTTATCGCAACCGAAGTTGAGAAGAATTACAGCAAAGACGAGATTCTGCTCATGTATTTGAATACGATCAACTACGGTGCCGGTGCCTATGGCATTGAAGCTGCAGCTGAGCGCTATTTCTCAAAGCATGCGACAGAGCTCACGTTGAGCGAGGCGGCTACCCTTGTGGGCATTCCGCAATCGCCAACGTATAACAGCCCGATTGATCATCCTGACAATGCAACAAAACGCCGCAACACGGTCCTTGATCGTATGGTGACCAACGGCTATCTATCGCAAGCAGATGCAGATGCCGCTAAGGCAGAAGAAATCGTTTTGAACACCACAAAGCCTTCCGTGACAGGCATCAAAGCGTATCCCTACTTTGCAAGCTATGTTCGCAATCAGCTTCTCAACCAAGACGGACGCTATGCTCTGTCTTCGGCTGAGCTCTTTGGCGGCGGTTTCCAGATCATCACGACGCTTGATATCGACGATCAAAAAGCTGCAGATGAAGTTGCGACAAAGAAGGCAAAGCAAGCAGGCAGTGCTTATGAGGTCGCCATGGCGGCAATTGATCCTGATAATGGCCACATCAAAGCCATGGTCGGCGGCAAAGACTATGAGACAAGCCAAGTCAACATGGCCACGGGCGAAGGCGGCTCAGGCAGGCAGGTAGGCTCTTCTTTTAAGACCTTTACCCTGTGTGCTGCTATCGAAGCAGGCATTGATCCCAAGACGGCAATTGACGCGGGCTACTCCGTAGAGCTTGAAGGTACCGATCACGTGGTCTACAACGTGAACAAAGCAAGCTATGGTTCCGTGCCTATTAAGCGTGCCTTCGAAGTATCTTCCAACACGGCCTTCACCAGATTGTTGCTGTCGGTCGGCGTTGATAAAGTGCGTGAAATGGCACAGCGCCTCGGCATCAAAGCTCCAATTCAGGATTCTGCCGGTATCACGTTAGGTATCGACTCTATTCCACCGCTTGAGATGGCAAGCGCTTATGCCACGATCGCCAATGGCGGTACGCGCTATGAACCTGAGTGCATTCTGCAGATCAAAGACCGCGACGGCAATGTCGTCGTTGATAATTCGAATCCCGAAGGTGAGCGTGTTATCTCCGAAGAGGTTGCTGGTGCAGTGATTGAAGTCATGGACGGCGTTATCAAGAACGGTTCTGGCACGGCCGCCCGTCTGTCAATCGGACAACCCGCTGTAGGCAAGACGGGTACAACCGAAGAGCGTAAGGACAGCTGGTTTGTTGGATTTACGCCGCAGCTCTCGGTCGCCTTCTGGCTCGGCAACCGCGCAGACACCTACGAAGAAGCGCTTACCGTACCGATTACCGTTGCGAGCGCCTTCGGCGACTTCCTTGATATCGTCTTGAAAGATGTCGAGAAGGAAGATTTCTTCAAAGCCGATGACCCTCCGTATCAAAAACGCTATATTGATGAGAAGAACCATATTGGCAAGGGCAATTGGCATGCCACAGAAGACCCCAATAAGGAAGCTAGCTCAAGCAGCTCAAGCTCTGCGTCCTCGTCGAGCGGATCAAGCGGAGGACATGCAAGCTCGGGAGGCTCGGGCGGCAACCAAGGCGGTAATCATGGTGGCGGAGGAAGCAGCGGCAACACGTCAAGCAGCGGAAGCTCGTCAGGTAATGAAGGTGGCGGCAATGAAGGAGGCACCACTCCTCAACCTGAGAATCCTGCCGCAGTAAATGAGCCATAACTGTGCTAGCGTATCGGCGATAACGAAAAGGGTATACATGTTCAATTTAAGTGTGAAGACAACGAAGGTAGCAGCAAAAATAGCTTGTGCGGCACTTGTCGCCCTCGCTTTATGTTCGCTTACGGCATGTATGAAACCACAGCCAACACCAGTTGACGAACAGCAAGAACTTACGCCGAGCCAATACATGATCAACGTGAATCAAGTTGCAGAGAATTTGGGTGCAAGCCTTCAGGAATTCAAGCAAGCAGTCAATGACAATGACATTTCAGCTATGCAGGCAAAGGCAGACGCAGCTTTTGCCGTTCTTGACGAACTCGATGACATGGAAGTCCCCGATTCGCTCAATGACGTCAAAGAGAAATACGGTGAAGCAGTAAGCATCCTTAAAGGTGCACTGAATGACTATATTGCGCTCTACACTGAAATCAGCGACGCAAACGAGGATCATCCTTTCGACTACACCAATTATGCCGAGCGTCTTGAGTCTATTCAAAAGCAATACGATAGCGGCCTCACTACCTTAGAAGAGGCCGACAAATTAGCTGCTGAAAAATAATGATCCCAGAGTTGTTGGCACCCGCGGGTACTCCCGCGACGCTTCATGCTGCCATTCGCGCAGGTGCTGACGCAGTATATCTGGGAGTTGGCACTTTCAATGCGCGCCGCAATGCGGAAAACTTCACGTATGAAACGCTTGCGCAGGGGTGCGCTTATGCGCATCTGCGGGGGCGCAAGATATACATCACGCTCAATACGGTGATCTTGCCGCACGAAATGCCAGCCGCCCTTGAGTGCGCGCGGCAGTGTTGGGAGGCTGGAGCCGATGCCTTCATTGTGCAAGATATCGGACTGGCCGTGCAGATCAAACGAATCTTGCCGGATTGCCGTCTCCATATATCCACTCAAATGAACATCCATAATGAAAGCGGCATTGAAGCATGCGCTGATTTGGGAGCTGCGCGCGTTACGCTTGCACGCGAGCTTTCACTTGGGGAGATCCAGCATCTCTGCGAGGTGGCGAAGTCGTGCCATGTCGAGATCGAAACGTTTGCCCATGGAGCTTTGTGCATTTGCTATTCGGGGCAGTGCTTGATGTCATCGATGATCGGAGGCCGCTCAGCCAACCGAGGGTTATGCGCACAAGCATGCAGGCTGCCTTATGAATTGCGCGAAGTGGACGTAGTGCCGCGTCATGCGCATGAGCGCTATTCACATGCATCTCACGAGAGTGAAGCTACCTATCGCAGGGTGGGCGAACAAGGGCCGCACCTTCTCTCTCCGAAAGATCTGTGCACCCTTGATATCTTGGATGAGCTTGTCGATGCAGGGGTTTCGTCTCTGAAAATCGAAGGCAGAATGAAATCGCCTGAATACGTAGCGATGGCAGTGAAGGTCTATCGCGAAGCACTTGATACCATCGCAGAAGAAAAGCAGGAGTTCTTCCACAAGCGTGATGATATGCACCGCCACCTTGAGTCGGTTTTCTCGCGCGGGTTTACGACCGCGTATATGGAAGGCGTGCGCGATCGCTCCATGATGAGCTATCAGCGCCCTAACAATCGCGGGCAGTTTGTGGGCAGAATAAAGGAGATAGATGACGGGGCTTGCACGCTCTCTTCTGATATCGAGCTTGTTGCAGGCGACCTGTTGGAGATATGGTCAAGGCGTGGTAATGCGCGGGTTGAGATTGGCAAGGTCGATGTAACAAAGAAAAACGTCTGCACCATTACTCCTACAGCTGCAACCTCACGAGAGCTTACGCATGCGTGCATAGGAGATCGCGTCTTTCGCATCAAGAGCGCGCAAGCTGCCTACAAAGATTCCGACCTTGAGCCTCGCATAGAAATCACAGCGAAGGTGACCCTTGCACTCGGTGAGCCTTTGCGCATGGAATGCTATCCCGCCTCAGATCCGTCTGTGTACGTATCGGTGGAAGGCCCTGAAATTGAGCAAGCCAGAACGAAAGCCCTTACCGAACAAGAGGTTGAAGAGCACATTGATAGGCTTGGTTCCACGCCTTTTTATCTGGGTGCGCTTGATGTGCAGCTTGATCCCGACGTAGGGCTTGGCTTTTCGCAACTTCATAAGGTGCGCGCGCATGCCCTTGAGCTCCTTGAACAAAAGATGCTTGAGAGGAATGGGAGCAAGAAGCGCTCGAATGCGGCGTCCACGGAAAGCGTATCCGTAAAGGTTTCGCCTTCCGTAAATAATCGCAATGCTTGCGACGGAGCGCAGAACGCAGCGGATGCGAACCAAACTATCGATATTGCCGCCCTTGCAACCAATCCCGAATGTGCTCGTGCTGCTAAACGAGCGGGAGCAACTACGCTTTATGTGCCTGCATTGAACTATCGCCGTGGTCAGGCACAGCTTGGCGGCGTGTGCAAGAAAGATGCATCTCAAGCAAGTTTTCCCAAACATTGCACCATCATGATGCCTGCCATCAACCATGACGCCGAAGGTCTTTCACGCGAGGCGCTCTTGGGCGGTGATGTGTGGGAATATGCAGCACCGGATGAACCTCTCTATGTCGAGAGTTTGTCAGCCCTCTATACAGCCGCATCGCTCGGCGCTCTTCCCGAAGTAGGGCCAGGGTTGCCCATCACTAATGACAGTTCGGTGAATGTGGCGGCTGCATTCGGCGCCCATCGCATTTGGTTGTCCCCGGAACTGAACCTTCGCCAGATTGAAGAATTAATCTCAGGTGCGCGGCCTGCATCAGATATAACATTCGGCATCAAAATCGTGGGAGCACAAGAGCTTATGGTGTGCGAGCACTGTTTGTTGATGAGTGATGGGGAATGTGCGCAACAGTGCACAAGCTGCCCTCGGCGGCAAAAGCGATATGTCCTCCACGACAGAAAAGACTATGATTTTCCGCTTTCGGTCGACCTGTATGGGCGCACGCATCTTTTTAATGGCGTTATGCTCGATTGCCTTTCCGCTCTGCCAGAATTATTGGATGCAGGCGTTACGGCTTATATGGTTGATACCACGCTCATGAATGCAGAAGAAACAGCGCAAGCGGTGGGGCGCATCGTGTCAGCCCTCAAAGATGCCCGCAGCGGAAAAGCTCCGGCACCAAAACTTCCCCATACTACTGCAGGGCATTTATTCCGAGGCGTGAAATAACGACGCTTTCACCTGAGGTTTATCGTACAATGAATCGCTCTCAAAGAATTGATATATGATTGATGAAGGCCATACAAGGAGTAAACATGCTATCTCCCGAAGAACAATTACGCATAATTAAATCTGGAGCATCTCAAATCATTCCTGAAGAGGCTCTGCTCGAAAAATTGAAGCGGGGCGTGCCGCTCAATATCAAGCTTGGCGTCGACCCTACGGCAACAGACCTTCATCTGGGTCACGCAGTTCCTTTTAGAAAGCTGCGCCAATTCCAAGACCTCGGACACGAGGTGACGCTCATCATTGGTGATGGCACGGCTCTGATAGGCGATCCGTCGGGACGCAATTCCACGCGCCCGCAGCTGACGCGTGAGGAAATCCAAGTCAACGCGCAAACCTATGTCGACCAAGCCTTCCGCATTCTTGATCCTGACAAAACCACCATTCGCTATAACTCGGAATGGATTTTGTCGCTTTCGATGGAAGAGCTTTTAAAGCTCATGGCGCAGTTCACGGTCGCACGCATCCTTGAGCGCGACGACTTCAACAACCGCTATAAAACAGGCCAGCCGATCAGTTTGCATGAGTTCATGTATCCCGTTATGCAGGCCTATGACTCTGCGGTGATTAAAGCCGATGTCGAAATCGGCGGTACTGATCAATTGTTCAATTTGCTTGCAGGCCGCGAGCTTATGGAGAAGATGGGGCTTGAGCCACAGGTATGCCTCACGCTTTCTCTGCTTGAAGGCACCGATGGCGTTCGCAAAATGTCGAAGAGCTATGGCAATTATGTCGCGCTCACTGACACGCCGGAAGAGATGTTCGGCAAGCTTATGTCTATTCCAGATGAGCTTATGGTGAAGTATTATCGATTGGCTTCTGCGGTAGATCCTGAAGAGATTGACAAGATAGAAGCAGGCCTTGCCAACGACGAGCTGCATCCCAACAAAGTCAAACGCAATTTGGCGGCAAGCATTGTTGAGCTCTACTATGACAAACCAAGCGCAATTGCCGCTGAAGAGCATTTCGATAAGCTCTTTAAAGAGCATGCGCTTCCCGATGATATCCCGCTGTACGAGGGCGAGATTGAAGTCAACGAAGAAGGCAAGGTATATCTTGCGGGACTTCTTGCGGGGGCAAAGCTGGCACAGAGTGCCGGCGAGGCTCGGCGTCTCATTGACGGCGGAGGAGTGAAGATCAACGGCATTCCTCTTGACGCGAAGAAATACAATGTCGATCCAGAAGAGATCGCAGGAGCCGTCGTCCAAGTGGGCAAACGCAAATTTATCAAGTTTTCTTAAATAAATAGATAAATTTCATTGACTTTGTAAAAAGTTCGTAATATTCTATTTGCTCGCGTCACAAACGCGAAGACAGGTCGCATTGCGACCGTGTGGCACCTTGAAAACCGGATACTGTGGATGGCGTAATACCTTTATATAAAGGTATTACATGTGCCAATAACGATAAGATCGAATTCAAGCGAAATGTACAACTCCTGTATATTTCACATCTGAATCCGTCGATAACGACGATATTCAAAAGAGCCTGAAGAAGTAAGCACCGCTTACTTCTTAATCGAACGGAGAGTTTGATCCTGGCTCAGGATGAACGCTGGCGGCGTGCTTAACACATGCAAGTCGAACGATTAACCCTGCTTCGGCAGGTTATAGAGTGGCGAACGGGTGAGTAACACGTGACCAACCTACCCCCGAGATTGGGACAACCGCTGGAAACGGCGGCTAATACCGAATACTATCTGCCTTTCGCATGTTAGGCAGATGAAAGCTTTCGCGCTCGGGGATGGGGTCGCGGCCCATCAGGTAGTAGGCGGGGTAACGGCCCACCTGGCTTATGAC
>CAYPKC010000065.1:0-4788 GCA_964411215.1 uncultured Eggerthellaceae bacterium
ACAAATACCTTTCCAGAAAGCTGTCAGTGATGCATGCCGCTCCGCCGGCGGACGCCGACTTTAAGGAAGGTGTGAGCTTACGTATATGAGTCAGGCGCGCTGCAAAAATCTTGCACGCTTCGTACGTATATCAAACGTATTTCAGACAGAAATCTGACGTCTTGGTTGAAAAAGATGATTAAGCGAATGACAGAAGATCGAGAGGATGTTCGATGTAGTAATCGGGCACGGCATCTTCTGCAGCGAAATCGCCCTTTTTGTGATAACCCCAAAGCGCCGCTGCGGTTGTGCATCCTGCAGCTCTTCCCGCTTTGATGTCTCCCGGAGAATCCCCTATATACATGGTGTTTTCAGGAAGGGCGCCCAGGTCTTTCATAGCAGTTTCAATGCCGGTGGGGTCAGGCTTTCGCGGAATGCGTTCGCTTTCCCCATACATCACATCAAACATGCCGGGAAGCTTAATACTGATGATCTTGTCGACCCCTGGTTGCAGTTTGTTCGAGACGATGCCAAGCTTGCATCCCCTTTCACGAAGCTTGTGCAAAAGTTCTTCCACACCTTTATAAGGATGGGTGTGCTCATGGTATTCGTGGAAATGCTCATTCCAGATATCCATGGCTTTATCGCGCGTCTGCTCAGACACGTCTTTCGGCAGAGCCAGATACATAAGCCTTCTCACACCCGCGCCGACGTAGCTCAAAATCTCATCTTGGGTGTGTTCGGGGTAGCCCATGCTTCTTAAAACGCGATTCGTGAGCAGCGTTAAATCAGGAACGGTGTCGAGCAAGGTTCCGTCCAGGTCAAAAATGAATGTAGTGAATTTCTTTTCCATATCTTTATTCTAACGATTTTGCCTTATTAGTTTTCTACGTCTTTGCCTGTACGTTGCTAAAACGGAAGAAGAGGGGTCGAACGCCTTTCCCCATGCGGGAGCATGGAGGGTCGGAGGCGCTATCTAAAACGGAAGAAGGTAGAGCCGCATGCCATCGGGTGTTCGCACGAAACCGTGGTGAGCCAGTACTTCACAGAAGTGCGTGTCAAGCACGGGCTCTCCATTGAATTCAACGACCTGCAGTTTCTGGCGTGAGGCAGCAGAGCCTTTCCGTTTGATGAGCGCCTGCAAATATGCCACCAACTGCTCCACGGCGCCATCTAATGCAGCTTCGTCTTCTGTAAAAGAGGTGATGCTCTTCAGCTTCGCCGACGCAACAAGCACGGGGCGTCCCTGCGCAAAGACGGCGATACTTCCTTGTTGGCGTGAGCCTACAGAACGCGGCCAGGGAAGCAGCGAGCCGTAGATGCACGCGGGGTCATCGGTTGGGATCACGCACCAGGAATCTGACTGATGGTCATCAAGTGCACGCAACTGCTCTACCACCTCGCGCGGAGCAAATTGAGCAGGTCCCAACCCAGCCACAAACTCACCGCGCAGCAGCTCCCCCGCGTCGACCATGGAGCGCAACACCGGATAGAGCGACGACAGGCCTCCTTCAATCTGGGCTGCTAACGCAACTTCGCGCGAGATAACGCCGTATCGATCGAGAAGGGATTCCACAAGCGCCACGACCCGCAGCGTGGGATCAACGGACGGCTGCTCAACCCGGCGCCAGTGCCCGGCCAACATGGTCGCAAGTCCCGACCGGCTTACAGCACGCTGTGCCGCCTGCTGCTTCATGACTTTTCTTGACGAAGCGTAGCGCAGATGCGCCCGGCGGCTGGTAGCGCGGCGCGGCGCTTGCTGGCCCAACGAATCGCCCCACGCCGACGAAGACTTCTTCACATCGGCACCAGCGCGCACAAAGGCAAAACTGTCACATGTCACCGCAGAATCCTCTATCAGCTGCTGAAGGTATGCGGGGTCATCATGCCAATCGGCATCGCTTCCGACCAACGGGCAGAATGGCGAATCTGTCGGATAAAACGCTACTTCTATATAAGATGTGCCAGCAGAGGTGCCCGATCGTTTCGTGCCCACCCAGATCACTTCGCCCGTATCAAGCAACTCGTCGAGCATCCACGGCGCATAGTCGCTTATGCGATCGGGAAACACCGTTTCCTCCCAGAGTGCCGCAGGTAGAAACACGCCTTCGAACTGCGCGATCACCTGCGCTACGCCGTCGGTACCGAAAAGTGCCTCTTCATCAGCTGTGCAGTATATTCCTTGGTTGTCTAACACGTAGGACGAAAACACGGCAGCCTCAACAGGCGACGATGCCGCTTGCATCTTTGCGAGTGCCCGCTTTCGCAGCCGCGCGAAAACCTCCGGCGCGACCCAAAGCCCTTTCGTCCCATACGGTTGCACGCGACCGGCTTGCGCCAACGTGTCGAATACCTCTTGTGCAGGTTCCCTGCCGATATCGAACTGCTCGACAAAAGCTTCCACCGAAACAGGCGCATGCGTGCGGATAAACCGCAGCGCCAATTCATCAATCGCACGCCGTGTATGCTGCCCGGCAGAAACCTCTTCACCATCAGCATCAGCGGTCACGTCGCTTGTTGAAGACTTCTCTACCTCACCTCGCAATGCCCACGCAGGGGCTTCCACGCCAAGCGCATCATGGAGCCACTGCGCATCAAAAGGAGACGCCCAAACGTTTTGGCCAGCAAGGTCGGTGGAAAAGGCGCGCTTGCGATCTTCGAGTACTGCTAGCGTATCTGCCGCAAGGACTGCTGCATCTTCTCCTTCATACACCTCAAGGCGCGCAGCAACGTCCTCGGTCGAAAGAGGCCCTAAGCGCCTGAGCATATTTGCAACCCCGTCGGCACCTTTTGCCTTCCGTCCGGGGGCAAGCATCTGCAGCTCGGCATTCACCGTATGCTCCGTCTCTTCATCAATGAGCGCGCTTTCATCTGCGCCGCCTAAGATTTCTCCCAACAAGGCAGGGTCAACCGCAAGCACTGAGGCGCTGCTCTCCGCATGCGGCAAATCGCCTTCATAGAGATGCTCCCCCACATACCCGAACAGCATCGACGCCGCAAAAGGCGACGGTATCTGCGTTTGCACATCGACCAGGCGGATAGACCCGTGCTCAAGGCCTTCCATGACTTTGCGCAGCGAAGGCATATCGTAGGCATCATTGAGGCACTCCCGTACCGCCTCAGCCATAATGGGAAATCCCGGCTCGTGGCGTGCGGCCTCAAGAAGCTGGCCGGCGCGCAAGCGTTGCTGCCAAAGCGGCGCCCGTTTGCCCGGCGTGATTGGTGACATGAGCAGCGCGCGTGCGGCGCATTCGCGGAAGCGCGCGGCAAACAACGCGGTCGCTTGCACGTTCGCGCGCACTAAGGCGTCAAGCTCATCGGAGGCGAAAAAGAAGAAGTCAGCGCCCGGCATTTCCTCTTGCGAAGGCGGGATTTGCAAGATAATGCCGTCATCGGCTCCCATCGCCTGCGGGTCAAAACCCAGCGTTTCCCGTATGCGCAAGCTGACTGCCAATGCCCATGGCGCGTGTACGCGTTTTCCAAACGGCGAATGCAATATGACATTCCACGACCCGGATTCGTCGGCGCATTGCTCTATAACAAGCGTGTTGTTATCGGGTATAAGGCCTGTTGATGCGCGCTGAGCCTCGCCAAGGGCCACCAGATTGTTTCGCGCGTTGAGGCCGAATCCGGCTTTCTGCAAACGCGCTTCTATTGCTTTAAGCGGAGCGGAAGTTTTTGCCGCTTGCGCCTGGATTGCTTTTTCTGTCTTTGTTGGCGCAGCTGCTTCTTCTGTCTTTGCTTGCGCTCGTGCCTCTACTCCCGCTGCTTTTGCTGCAGAAGTTTCCTGAGATTGTTCTTTTGCAAGGATTGTATTGAGCGCGCCAAGGAATTCACCGCGCAGCACACCCATGTCATAGGGTCTTCCGACCATCTCGCCATGCCAGAATGGCAGACGTGCCGTGCGTCCCGGTGCGGGCTCTACGATCACGCGGTCGTGGCCGATTTCGGTAATCTTCCACGTCTTGGTGCCCAGGATAATAACGTCGCCGACGCGCGATTCATGCACCATCTCTTCATCAAGCTCACCAACACGCCGGCGTCCTTTTGCGCCGTCGCTTTCGGGCAAGAGCGCCGCATACATTCCGCGGTCAGGAATCGTGCCGCTGCCCGTCACGGCCAGCCGCTGGCTGTTCGCGCGAGCGGTCAACAAACCCGTTTCCGCGTCAAAGTCGAGGCGGGGTGAGAATTCAGCAAGGTCTGCCGAGTTATAGCCTCCGGCAAGCATGCGGATGACCGCAAAAAAGGCATGCTCTGTCAGCGATTCATAGCAAGCTGACCGGCGAACCGTGCTCAACCATTCAGCAGCCGCAAGCCCCTCATCAGATGCTGCCACGGCAGCCACCGTTTGCTGTGCGAGCACGTCAAGGGCATTTTCTTCGAGCGTCGTCGTTTCAATGCGGCCGGTATGCATGCCTTCGATCACGACTGCTGCATCCACCAATTCGGTACGCACACGCGGATACATGATGCCTTGCGAACTTCCTCCGACGTGGTGATTCGCGCGGCCGATACGCTGCAACCCGCTTGACACAGACGGAGGCGGCGCCACTTGCAAAACGAGATCGACATCCCCCATGTCAATGCCGAGCTCTAAGCTGGAAGTTGCCACGACACATGGAAGCTCTCCCCGCTTGAGTTCCTGTTCGACAAGGCGGCGCTGTTCTTTTGCAACAGAGCCATGATGAGCCTTCGCCACCAGCGGCAATGCGCTTTCGGCAAGGCTGCTTGTCCCACCGATGTCCGAGCGAAAAGCTGTTGTGGCAAGGGGTTGTACTTTCGCATCACCATGGCACTCGGCCGCTTCCG
>CAYPKC010000065.1:4798-7872 GCA_964411215.1 uncultured Eggerthellaceae bacterium
ACGCTTCGTTCAGCCGCGCCGTGAGTCGTTCGCACAAGCCGCGTGAATTCACGAAAACGATGGTGCTTTTGTGAGAGAGGACTTGCTCCAGAATGGCAGCTTCTATATAGGGCCACATGGACGCGACCCCCGTGCGCATATCGGCTGTCCCCATGCCCTCATAGATGGGGATGTTGGTCATGTCATGCACGGGCACCTCGACGCGCATGTCAAACTCAGGATGTCCCGTATCTTGCACGATTTCAACGGGATGCGTGCCCCCTAAAAAGTGAGCCACCGTTTGTACAGGACGCACCGTTGCCGAAAGGCCGATGCGCTGGGCAGGCTGAGCTAGCACGTTATCAAGGCGCTCCAGCGAAATGGACAGGTGGGCGCCACGCTTGTTTCCCGCGAGCGAATGGATTTCGTCAACAATGACGGTTTCGACGGTGCGCAATATGTCGGCCGCCTTCGACGTGAGCATGAGGTAGAGCGATTCGGGCGTGGTAATAAGGATGTCGGGCGGATTTCGCACCAGGCGACGGCGCTCATCGGGTGTGCTATCGCCCGTGCGTAGAGCAACGCGTATTTCTTTTACCTGCTCTCCATCACGCTCTGCCAAGCCAGCAATGCCTTTGAGCGGCACCGCTAGATTGCGCTCAACATCGGCACCAAGGGCTTTAAGGGGTGATATATATAAGACGCGCACCCCTTTTTCTTGAGCGCCTTTGTGCTTTTCGGTCATCAACTTGTCGATAGCCGACAAAAAGGCAGCCAGCGTTTTACCCGAACCAGTCGGCGCAATGACGAGCGTATGGTGGCCTTCGACAATATGGTTCCACGCTTGCGTTTGGACGTCGGTGGAAGCAGCGAACGTATCATTAAACCAACGCTGCACCACCGGTGAGAAATGTTGAAGTCCTTTGAAAGCCATCTTTGTAGTGTAGCAGGTGGCTTTCTGGCTTCGAGCCGAAGCGGAATTATGCTTCGCGAATCTTTACGTTGCCACTCGTCATCTTCACTGAAATCTGGGATGCCTCGGGCGAGGAAGCATCGCCACACACATAGGTATCGTCCACCCTATGGCAATCCGGAACGTCGCACGAGAACGATCCTGTCGCCTTTTCCGCGTTGGCAGAAAAGGCCGCACCTTGAGGCACGATGAGCTCCGCATTACCGCTTGCCATTTCGAATGCCATGGTGCTTGGCAGCTTCTCCAGGCAGCTCAAAAGAACATGGCCGCTTGCCATCTCAGTTGAAAGCGAATGGGCGATTCGTGCACCGAGTTCTACCTTGCCGCTGGCAAGCTCCAACTGAAGCGCATCGCAAGCAAGTTCCGCTCCATTAAGGTTGCCCGATGCGATTTCAAGATGGAGTTCTTTACAGGAAATGCCATCAAGTTGATAGTTGCCGGACGCGCCTTCAAGCGAGATGCGATTCAGTTGTTCGCAAACGCTCTTCGGAATATGAATGACCGCTTTCTTGTCCTGCCACTGTTGCGCAGAGCAGCCAACAAGGCCTCCGCGAACCGAACAGGATGCAATCTTGAGCGTATCGCCTTGCATCTCCCAACGGAGTTTCGCGCGGTCATCGGCATTGTTCTCGTTGAGATCTTCGAACCTGATTTCTGCCTGTTGCGCGGCATGCTCTGCGTCGGCAGCATGCGCCTTCTCCCCATCGTCAATGACGTCGAATTGAAGCGTGCCTGCCAGCCAGGCGATGTTAATGTTTTTCACGTCTTGGGCTTTGACGGTTCCGCTTCCAACGTTTTGGTAGTCAGCACCGCCGATGTTCACGGGAATATCTGTTGCGGAGCATCCGCGCACAAGGGGCGTACAGCCAAAACTACAACTGAGCGCGCCAGTGCAGACGAGAGCGCACAGCAATGCAACAATAATGATTTTCACCCAGCTTGAACGGGTTAACATGGGCATTCCTCTCTTTACGCGCTCTAACTTCAGAACGGGGTGTTTTCGTCATCAGTAATGATGTTGGCAATCCAGTAATAGAACGGGATTGTCAAGAAAATGACCCACCCAGGATGCCACCAGCCAAAACCAAATCCGAGGATCATGAAAATCACGACGCACAAAACCGGATACGGGAATGTCAGAAGAGGGTTTTTGCGCTTCTTTACGGGGTAAGGAGGAGGAATGTGCCCATCAGGCGGGAGCGGATAGTCGGGCGTCGCTGTGTATTCGGGTTGTGCCGTATACTCGGGCGTCGCTGTATATTCGGGCGGCGGAGGATATTCGGTCGGCGCTCCGTACTGAGGCTGCGCCGTGTACTCTGGCTGAGTAGTATAGGGAGCAGCATCGGAAGTGCTGAAGGGATTTACGGAAGGAGCAGCAGGTTCGCTATAACCGCTTATGGGATCTGCGGAAGGAGCTGCCGGCTCCGCCGGTGTTGTCCATGCAACACGCTGCTCGGGGTTCGGAGGCGGCATGGTGGTATCTGACGTTGCTTTTATCTCTGGCTCTGCGGCAGCGTCTTCTATAACGACAGCTTCTGGCTCGGTGACGATAACTGCTTCTGCTTCGGTTGTGTCATCAGCGTCAGCTACTTCCTCAGCTTCAGCAGCAATCTCTTCTTCAATATCTGCTGAACCTTTCACCAATTCGTCTAACGTCACGTCATACAGTTCAGCGAGGACAACAAGATTGCCAATATCGGGTGATGATTCGGCGCGCTCCCATTTTGAAATGGCTTGTCGCGATAAGCCGATACGTTGAGCCAATTCTTCCTGACTCATGCCGGCTTTCTTTCTTAACTCAATAAGGCGGTCGGCAAACTCATAACTCATATAGCATCTTCTTCCGTTCATTTGCATGATTGCGCCTTTCGAGTATGCGGTAGCAAGCCGTGCGTGGAAAGCAACTTCACTGGTCATTTTCCCAAATTAACCTGTCAACCGCTAGTTGCACCCCCAGAGTGGGACAACGGGGACGTAGCCTATTGTCCCACTCTGGGTAAAAAAACGAGCGCCATCGTTATGACGGCGCTCGTTTCGTTTCATGCTGGCAGGGTTCTTACGCCTGCCGTAATGCAGGTTACTTTAGATCGTCGGCTGAGTGCCTTCCTTAGACACAGGCTCG
>CAYPKC010000066.1:0-7872 GCA_964411215.1 uncultured Eggerthellaceae bacterium
GTTTTGCACGCACAGGGAAGGTTAAGAGAAGAGAGAGGATCGAGGGAGAGGAGAGAAATGCAAGAGGTAAATGAAAGTATTTTGGCAGAGATCGATAAGATCGAACTCGACGGAAGGCTGGCTGAATGGCGTAAGAACATGAAAGCCGCCAACTACGCTCTGTATCCAGAGCGCGAGAAGTTCTTTATCGAGTCGTGGAAAGAAAGCGAAGGCGATGACCTTGAGATTCGCCGCGCAAAAGCCTTTAAACATCTCTGCGAAAAAATGCCTATATCTATACTTCCGTGGGAGTATATCGTAGGCAAGTCGACCCCTGGAATTGTTGGCGCCATACCTGCTATTGACATCGCGGGCGATTACATGGATTCCATTTGGGAAGACGATGATGTTGAAACTGCTCTTGGATGGAGCAATTCAATCGTTTTAGACAAGGAGACGAAAGAGTATTTACGCGAGGCTGCAACGCTGTTCAAACACGACAATGTCGTGAATAAAACATACGATGCAGTGCGTCAGGTCTATGGCGATTGGATCGATGAGACCGTTCGTGCCTATGTCACCGATCCGGGTTACGACTCAACCTTCTTCGGATCATCTAGTTCTACCTGCGACTATCCTTATATCGTGAACAATGGTGTTCGTGCATATATCGAGCGTGCGCAGAACTATATTGATGCAGAGGTTAAGAAGTTCCGCCCCGATGTCGACAAGATCTACTTCTGGAAGGCATCTATTATGTGCATGGAGGGCATTATTGAATATGCTCACCGCTATGCAGACCTTGCTCGTGAAATGGCCGCCGAATGCAGTGATCCCGAACGTAAAAAACAATTAGAGGAAATCGCAGAAACTTGCATGAAGGTTCCTGAGAATCCGGCGACATCGCTTCATGAAGCGCTGCAATCGATGGCCATTATGGGCGTTGGTAAAATCTTCGAGCATCCCACACATAACTATCCTCACTGGGGACGCGGAGACCAATATTTATATCCGTTCTTCATCAAGGATGTGACTGAGGGAAAGATTACCGTCAAAGAAGCTGGCGACATGATTGGCGAGTGCATCGGTCGTTGGGGAACGTCTTTGTGGGTTATCCCAGATTCTGTCAAAGACTCTCACCAGGTGAATTATGGTATCAACTCGCTTGTTCTTGGCGGATACAACCAGAATAAAGAAGATGCTTCCAACGAACTTACTGCACTGTTCCTCAAGATGGTTGGACTGCTTTCTATCTCATCTCCAACCGTTACCGTGCGTTGGACGCCTGAGGCGCCTCGTTGGATGATGAAGCGCGCAATGGAATGCAACCTTGCAACACGCGGCGGCATTCCGCTGTTCCAAAACGACATGCGCACCATTCAGAAATATCTTGATGTGGGCATTTCTTGGTCTGAGGCTGTTGAGTGGATTGGCCTTGGGTGTGTCTATCCTGCTCTTATTACCCGCGCAGAGCACTATGGCATGGAAGGTCTTGCTGGCGTTAACCTTGCTGCGTTGCTTGACATGGCGCTTCATAATGGTCGCGATATTAATGACTATCCTTTGGGCGTTGATTGTGGAGATGCAACAGATTTCCAATCGATTGATGAAATCATGGATGCCATGTTTGCACAACACAAGAAGGTTATGGACAACATTGTTGGTGCAGCTCATATCGCTTTGGAAATCGAACCGAAGTGCTTCCGTGAGCCATTCTGGTCAACGATTGCGGTACCGTGGTACTTCGCCAATGGCCAGGACCTTCTGAAAGCAGATCCAGAGTGGACGCTGTTCGGTTTCTCCGACCGCGCAATTATTGACTGTGCCGATACCCTTTCAGCTATTGACTATCTCGTATTCGATCCTGAAACGAGAAAGCTCAGCATGGCTGAACTCATGGAGGCGATTGATTCCGACTTTGCCGGTGAACGCGGTGAAGAGATTCGACAGATGTGTCTTGCGGCTCCTAAATTTGGCAATGACATTGACAAGGTCGACAAACTTGTCAGTGAAATCTCTGACCGTTCAGCAGGTTATATCAAGCATATGGATAACGCGCCATATCGTAACTTCATGATATGTCGTGAAGGTCTGTCTTGGCATTATGCTGCTGGCCTTGGCGTTCGTGCTTTAGCAGATGGCCGCAAATGCCGCGAGCCGTTGGACGATGGTTCGTTCTCGCCTATGGGCGGCGCAGATAAGAAGGGCCCAACGGCAGTTTTGCGCTCTGTTTTGAAGGCTGAACAGAAAGACTCTGCGGCCTCGGTTCTCAACCAGAAGTTCACCAAGACGTTGCTGTCTAATCCGAATGCAGTTGACATGCTTATCAACTATACCGAAGCATTCTTAGGTGCAGGCGGCGGTCATATTCAGTACAACATTGCTGATACTGAAGAACTTATTGAGGCGCAGGAAAAGCCGGAAGAGTTCGAAGATTTGCTGGTTCGTATCGGCGGCTTCTCGGCGTATTTTGTGCAGCTCTCCGAAGGCATCCAAAACGACGTTATTGCTCGTACCGAACTTGCCCTCTAGCCCCCCCCAATGCGGTGCGGAAAAAGGGACTTGCTCTTTTCCGCATTCGCACAAAGTGGGACAACGGGGACGTAGCCTGTTGTCCCACCCGTACTAAAAATCGGGACAACATGCTACGTCCCCGCTGTCCCACTTTGAAAAAAAGACTAGTTGCTCTCTTAACAAGAAAGAAGACTTCTTATGACAGATACAAACGAGACTCCAAAGAAAAAAGGTTGGCGCGGCGCGGCTCCGAATTCAATCATTGGTATGATTGCCGTTCTGTTGGTTGGCATTTTGTGCCAGTCTTCAGGCGCTGAATCACCGGCACTTCCTTATATCGCTGAAGAATTCAGCGATCTTCAATTCTCGTCGATCGTTCAGATCACAACCATACCTTCGATCATGATGATCCCGGCATCCTTGCTCTATGCATGGCTGCGTCGTCATGTGGCTGTGCGTCCGCTGTTCATCGTCAGCATGATCCTTCTGATCGGCGGCGGTGTTATGCCAAGCTTCGCCACGGACTTCTCACAGATCATCATCGGTCGTGCCATCTTCGGCATCGGCGTTGGCGTTATGTGGCCATTGGCACAGTCCGTTATCGTCGAGCTCTATGAAGGCACTCGCCAGAATACCCTCCTCGGCTTCAACTCCATCATCACCTCCTGCGGTGGCATTCTGTGGGGTCTTGCCGGTGGTATCTTGGCTCTCCAGGGCTGGCGCGTATCCTTCAACGTGTACTACATTCCGATCATCGTTCTCATCTTCGTTGCTATCTTCCTGCCCTACATTGGCAAGACTGCTCCGAAGAAAGAGGAGAAGGCTCTTGAGAATGCCGAGAAGAAGAGTGGCATGGGTAAGGGCGTTGTCGGCATCGCAGTCCTTCTTATGATCGCTTACTTTGCCTACAACTTCTTCAACATGACTTACTTCACGAACCTTTCTATGAAGGTTGTCGGCGACGGCCTTGGCGATTCCGCTTCTGCAGGCGTTGCTCAGTCAATGTTCACCGTTGGTTCGATCATCATCGGCCTTATCTTCGGCCTTGTCATGAAGAATAAGTTCATGAGCAGATACGCTATCGGCATCGGTTGGGTCATCACCGGTATCGGCATGCTGATCAACTCTCAGTCAAGCACCTTCGTGATGATCTGCGTCGGCTCCGTTATCCAGGGCTTCGGCACTGGTATGTTCATGCCGGCAATGGTTGGCAAGATCGGCAACCTCGCAGGCAAGGCAAACGCTTCCACGATCCTTGGCATCTCCACCTGCGTTCTTGGCGCATCACAGTTCTTCGGTCCTACCATCATGAACATGGTTGTTGAGGGTATGGGCCTTGGCGCTGGCGGTCCTGTCATGCTCCTTGGCGGCATCGGCCATCTCGTATGCGCTGTCATCGCCATTATCATCATTACGGCTCTCAGGAATAAGAACCTTGATGGTGGCGAGCCGGCAAAGCTCGAAGAGAACACCCAAGCAGCTTAATCGATATGAACATATAGTTCTTGATAGCAAAGGGCGGGCGCGGTCTCGTCCTTTGCTTTTTTCCAAGCTCCCAAAGCTTATATCCGTAAGCTTGGAATCATGATAGAAGGTGCATTATGCAAGAAATCGACCAGGGCATATTAGATCGCATCGACGAGCTTAAGCTTGATGGCAGGCTGTCCGAATGGCGCAGCGCCATGAAGGCCTCAGATTACGCGCTGTATCCAGAGCGTATGAAGTTCTTCATCGAATCATGGAAGGAAAGCGAAGGCGACGATCTTGAGATTCGCCGTGCGAAGGCATTCAAGTATCTCTGCCAGAAGATGCCTATCTCCATTCTTCCGTGGGAATACATTGTTGGCAAATCGACGCCGGGCATTGTCGGTGCTATTCCTGCCATGGATATCGCAGGCGATTACATCGACGCGATTTGGGATGATGACGAAGTCGAGGTCGGCTATTCCCGTTCGGTAAAGCTCGATGATGAAACCAAAGCGTATTTGCGCGAAGCGGCAACGATGTTCCGCAACGACAACATTGTGAAACGAACAGAAGATGCGGTCAGCCTGGTGTATGGCGATTGGGTTGATGAGGCTGTACGCACCTACGTCAAGGATCCTGGATTCGATGGCACCTTCTACGGTGCGTCGACCGGATCGTGCGACTTCCAATACATTATCAATAACGGTCTACGTGCCTACATTGCACGCGCTGAGGCGCATATTGATGAAGAGATCAAAAAGCATCGCCCGGATGTTGAGAAGATCTATTTCTGGAAAGCGTCCATCATGTGCATGGAGGGCATTATCGAATACGCCCACCGCTATGCTGACCTGGCTCGCGAGATGGCAGCAGACTGCAGCGATCCTGTGCGCAAAAAGCAGCTCGAAGAAATTGCCGAGACGTGCATGAAGGTGCCCGAGAACCCCGCAACAAGCTTCCATGAAGCATTGCAGGCTATGGCACTTGTGGGTGTTGGCAAGATCTTCGAACATCCGACGCATAACTACCCCCAGTGGGGTCGCGGAGACCAGTATCTCTATCCCTTCTTCAAAAAGGATGTCACCAGTGGCGCCATAAGCGTTAAGGAGGCATCTGAGATGTTGGGCGAGCTCATTGGCCGCTGGGGCACGTCTTTGTGGGTCATGCCTGAGTCGGTTAAGGATTCCCATCAAGTGAACTACGGCATTAACTCTTTGATTCTGGGCGGATACAACCAGCAAAAGGTTGATGCTTCAAACGAGCTCACCGCGCTATTTTTGAAGACGATCAGTTTGCTCAAGCTGTCTTCGCCAACCGTGACGCTGCGTTGCAATCCAACAACGCCCGAATGGATTATGGACCGCGCGATCGAATGCAATCTGGAAACCCGCGGCGGCATTCCGCTGTTCCAAAACGACGACCGTACGATCAAACAGTTCCTCGATTATGGCATTCCGTGGTCTGAGGCTGTTGAGTGGATCAGCATCGGTTGTGTCTACCCGACGCTGTTAACCCGCGCTGAGCATACGGGCATGGAAGGTGTTGCGGCTATGAACCTTGCCGCGCTGCTCGACATGGCACTCCATAACGGCCGCGACATCAATGGCTATCTTTTGGGTGTTGATTGCGGCGATGCGAAAGACTTCACGTCTATTGACGAGATCATGGACGCGATGTTTGCCCAGCACAAAAAGGTTATTGATAACACCGTGGGCGCTGCGCACATTGCCCTTGATGTCGAGCCGCGCTATTTCCGCGAGCCGTTCTGGTCAACGATTGCGGTGCCGTGGTATTTCGAGCACGGACAAGACCTGTTGAAGGCGGATCCGGAATGGTCACTCTTTGGCATTGGCGACCGTGCGATTATCGACTGCGCTGACACGCTTGCCGCTATCGATTATTTGGTGTTTGATCCTGCGACCGCAAAACTCACGATGGCAGAGCTCATGGACGCGCTTGATTCTGACTTCGCAGGCGAGCGGGGAGAAGAAATTCGCCAGATGTGTTTGGCGGCACCGAAGTTCGGAAACGACATCGACAAGGTCGATATGCTTGTTTCCGAGATTTCCGATCGCTCGGCCGGCTATATCAAGAATATGGATAACTCGCCCTACAAGAATCTGATGATTACGCGTGAAGGCCTTTCATGGCACTATGCTGCCGGCCTTGGCGTGCGCGCGCTTGCCGATGGCCGCAAGTGCCGTGAGCCTTTGGATGACGGTTCGTTCTCGCCGATGGGCGGCGCTGATAAAAACGGCCCGACGGCGGTGTTGCGCTCCGTCTTGAAAGCCCAGCAGAAAGATGCTGCCGCTTCTGTGCTCAATCAGAAGTTTACGGCTGCTCTGTTGAGCAACCCGAATGCCGTCAGCATGCTGGGTCGCTATACGGAAGCCTTCCTGAGGGCAGGCGGAAGCCACATCCAGTACAACATTGTGGATACCGAAGAGCTGAAAGAGGCGCAGAGCACACCGGAGAAATACGAAGATTTGCTCGTTCGTATCGGCGGCTTCTCTGCCTACTTCGTGCAGCTCTCCGAAGGCATCCAAAACGACGTCATCGCCCGCTCAGAACTCGCCCTCTAACCTGAAATCGGGACAACGGAGACATTAAGCTACGTCCCCGTTGTCCCGTTGTCCCGTTGTTCGATAGGCTTTCGGTAAAAGAGGGACATTAAGCTACGTCCCCGTTGTCCTGCTTCGCAGCGATTTTGCAAAAAAGGTATTATGGGAGGATCGAGCCAGCGCGGCCGAAAATTCATAAACAGCACGGCTGCGCGTCTATGAGAGGAGACTGCCATGGCTGAGTGGAAACCGTTGCGTCAGGATATGTCGATTTGGAAAAAGTTCGAGTTTGAAATCCCAGCAATTGCGGTGAAGTACCTGTACTACGAGCCAGAAGATGTGCCAAAGCTCGAAGGACATTACGCGTTATGCGAAATGTTCACCTTGGCAGGCAAGCATGACGGTCCCTTCTACATCGACAAAGAGAACGAAGACTGCATGGGCAAAATGCCTCTCGGTTGGCTGGACGAAGAGCCGCCCTTTGCTAATTCCGGGCAGATCGGCGAGATGTTTGAGATCTTTCAGGAGCCGCGTGCAAACCAGCGTTATTACGACAAGTTCTATTCGCTCAAGCCAGGCGTTGCAAACTACGTCATGTTCTGCAAGCTTGATGAATGCGAATTCGACCCTGACCTGCTCATTGTTGCAGCAAATGCGTTCCAGGCCGAAAAGATCATGCGCGCTTACTCCTATGCGACAGGCAAGATGTGGGAGCCGAAGGCAACGCCGGTTGTTGGTTGCTCTTGGATTTATGCCTACCCTTATGTAACGGGCAATATCAATTACGTCTTCACCGGCATGCATTTCGGCATGAGAGCACGCAAGGCTCTTCCTCCGGGAATGCTTTTCATGTCCATTCCTTACGATCACATCCGCGCTATCACGGAAAATCTCAATGAGATGACATGGGAGCTTCCGGCTTATTTGCATGAGACGCGTGATGACTGGTGCAAAGCTGAAACGAAGGCTTACGCCGAACTTGCTGAAAAGGCCGGTGGCGAATCTCCCTTCATGGAGCATTAAATCCATTTGAGCGTTCATGCGATGAACGCAAATCTGTAGCCGCATAATCAAATCCATCTCTGTCGCATTCGCTTTAGCGGGTGCGACATTTTTATGCTTACAGTTCTTCCCAAAATTCTTACGCGAATAATTACTAATACGAACGTTGGATAAACCTCAACCGGTCGCATTTCCCCTATAAAAGGTAGAGAAAACCCGTTTGCCGATAAAAACATGCCGTTTACGAAAATGGTAGCAAAAAAGCTTGCGCCCCCCCGCCGCGACTGGGCTGGAACCGGATTTCCGTCCGTGACCTGCAGTTTGGCGGGTACGTGGGGCGACACACTAA
>CAYPKC010000067.1:0-1138 GCA_964411215.1 uncultured Eggerthellaceae bacterium
TTTTGTACTTCATCGATATAGATGCGGTGAGGATCAGGATTGTCTTTCGTCGGATGGATATCGTGAGGCAGAGGGGTGTTACCTGCCTCAGACGGCGCTTGTGTATGCGCGTACAGATCAGGTGCGCTTGCATGTCCCTTGTGATCCTCTTCGATATGTCCGTCTGTATGAGTCGCCATGAAACCGCCTTTGCAGATTGATCTGATCATATTATCAATTCACTTCAAACGGAGTACATCACATCCTTGTGCAACGTTTCCCTATCGTTAATGCCTGTTTCTGTAAATTACATTTCTTTAGCGCTATTCTTATCCTTGTTATGTCAATTCGAGAGTAAGAGGTGCTGTATGGATATCACAGTATCTGGCCGCAAGATGCCGATTAGCGATTCACTTCGTTCCTATGCAGAGGAAAAGATCGGTGGCGCAGTTAATCAGCTTGATGTAGATGCTATTGCCTGTGAGATCGTACTGTATAGAGAGAAGAATCCGGCAAATCCGCTGTCTGCGATTTGCGAAGTTACGGTAATCATGAAGGGACATGTGGCTCGCGTCGAGGAAAGCGAGCAAGACATGTTTGCAGCCATTGATGTTGCTGCTGCCAAAATTGCACGTCAATTACGTAAATTCAAAACGCGCGTGAAAGACAAAAGGCGCAGAGCTGCTGAAAATGAACGTACCGAGCGCCACGATGACGCCCATCCTGCCACTGATCTTGATTTAGACAAGCTCATGGATGAGCTCAACGGGGATCAGATCATGCGCCGCAAGAAAGTGCATTACACCCCTATGACAGAAGATGAAGCGGTCGTTCAAATGGATCTTTTGGGTCACGATTTCTTTGTCTACACCGATCGCGATTCTCAAAATGTCCATGTACTCTATAGGAGAAAAGACGGCGGACTGGGCATGCTGACCCCAAAAGATGAGGATTAATGCCGCATTGCCGCTTCTTTAATCTCTGAAATCGCATACAAGGTCCCGAAGGCTATGACCATTCCTTCGGGACCTTCTTTTTGCATGGAGGACAGAACCGCTTCTGCTGCAGAAGATGCGATTTCAATGTCTGCGTACTTATCGATTTCCTTAATGGCTTTAGCAAGGTCTGCCGTATTGAGAGCACGATCATTGTCTGGTTT
>CAYPKC010000067.1:1148-7844 GCA_964411215.1 uncultured Eggerthellaceae bacterium
GGTTTATAGATCACAAACGAATGGGAAAGCGGGATCGCTGCTTTCACTATGGATCGATAGTCCTTATCGGCCAAAACGCCAAACACGAAAGTAATGCTGGTATCCGGATACGGGGCACTTTTTCTGTCATGAAGACGCTTTGCATCGATAATCTCTTGCACTGATTCAGCCAAGGCATACGCGCCGCTTACGTTATGTGCGCCGTCAACAATGACGAGCGGCTCTGTATGCACGATTTCAAACCGTCCCGGCCATGCAGTCTCTCTGATGCCTTCTTCAAGTGATTCAAGAGATACTGTTTGAGGAAGGGCTGCTTGTGCTGCCTCTATTGCCAAAACGGCATTGTATGGTTGGTAGTTTGCTAAAAGCCGTGTTTCAAAATCAATGTCTTTGTAAATGAACGAGCGAAAATGATTGCTGAAATCGATAGGAAAGACCTGAAGGTTGGCAAAATCGGGCATGATAAGCCGGCAATTGAGCGCATCGCACGCTCTTTTGATGACGTGTGCAACTTCACCTGCTTCTGGCCACATAATAACAGGAACGCCTGGTTTGATAATGCCTGCTTTTTCTTGCGCAATCTCAGTTAACGTATCACCAAGCACATCGGTATGGTCAAGACCGATCTTTGTAATGACGCACGCAAGAGGTGTCACCACATTCGTTGCATCAAGACGTCCTCCCAATCCGCACTCCAGCACAACGACATCGCACTTCTGCTCTTTGAAATACAGAAACGCGATGGCGGTTAAGACCTCAAAGTTTGACGGATGCTCGCCCAGTTCATACTCGACCTCATAAGCTGCGTCTTTGACCATAACCGTCAGACGTGCAAGATCATCGTGGGCAATCATGGCGCCATCAATTTGGATACGCTCTTCTATCGTTTCAATATAGGGGCTCGTATACAGCCCGGTTTTGAGATGTGCGCACATCAGTATTGAAGCAAGGTAGGCGCACGTTGATCCTTTTCCATTGGTGCCGGCAACGTGAATGAATTTCATATCGCGCTCGGGATTGCCGAGTTTTGAGAGCAAAAGCGTGATCTTTTCAAGTCCGTAGGTCTCAGAAAACCATGTTCGCGTCTCTAAATACGACCAAGGATCAAATTCATCATCCATAAAACGTCATTCATCCTTTGAGAGTAATTCGCGCAAATAAGCAAAGTCATTTTCAAGTGCTTCACGCTTTGAAGAATCATAAAGTGCCGCTGCCGGGTGAAAGACCGGCAGTACTTTGAATTTGCCGGTTTGCTTTAACTGCCCCCGCAATCGCGTGATGCCGACATCGGTGCGCAAGATGAATTTTGTTGCAAAATTACCGAGCGTAATAATGTATTGAGGCATGATTGCTTTTGTCTGTGCCCGAAGATAATCTGCGCACTGCTCAATCTCTTCTACCTGCGGATTGCGATTGCCGGGAGGTCGGCATTTCAGGACGTTTGCGATAAAGACGTCTTCACGCTTAAGCCCTGCAATCGCAAGAAGCTCATCAAGGTATTTGCCTGCGGCTCCAACAAAGGGCTCCCCTTGCAGGTCTTCGTTTTTGCCCGGCGCCTCTCCCACAATCATGACACGTGCGCAGGGAGATCCCGATCCCGGCACAACATGTGTTCTGCCATCACAGAGCGGGCATTTGCAGCACGTTTTGATACGCGCTTCAATGTCTTCTAAGGACAGTGCTTCAGCCATAAGGACTACAGGTAGATCTTCGGCATACGCGAGTTGCCGAATGCGATCATAATCTCATAAGGAATGGTGCCGATAATGCGCGCCATCTCTTCTATGGTGACAAAAGCATTACCTTCTGATCCGACGACAATGACCTCATCGCCCACTTCAGGCTCTACCTTTTCTCCCCCACGGCGCACACGTTGATCAACTTCGAACATGCACTGATCCATACAGATATTGCCAACCTGCGGATAGAGCTTCCCGTCCATAATGAAGTTGATTCGGCCGGAGAGACTGCGCTTTAAGCCATCGGCATATCCAATGGGAATGGTGCACGTTTTCGCATATCCGTTGCTCCGGTGCAAAAGCCCATAGCTCACACCTTCGCCAACAGGCACTTGGAGCACTTGGGTGATTCTGGCCTTTACGCTCATAACGGGAAGCAGATTCACTTTCCCATACGTTTCATCGCACGGATAATAGCCGTACATCGCAAGCCCCACCCGCACCATGTCGTATGACACTTCCGGATAACGCAGGGTTGCTGCCGAGTTCGCGGCATGAACAATGCCAGGATCAATCCCGCACGCGCGCATTTCTTGGATCGTTTCCTCAAAGCGCGTTCGTTGGAGATTGAAATCCATCGTGTCTTGAATGTCTGCTGTCGCAAAATGCGTAAAGGTGCCAACGAGTCGTAAGGCGCGATGGAATGATATCGTGCGCATGAAATCAATAACGGTATCCCAGCGCACGCCGATGCGGTTCATGCCCGTATTGATCTTTAAGTGATAGGGCGCCATCGTGCCAATGGAGTCTGCCGCTTCAGCATATTTGATCGCGAATTCCATCGTGGTCACTGACGGCATGACTTTATAGGCAAGAAGCAGCGGAATAGTGCTGATGGGGGGTTCGGAAAGAATGAGGATAGGAGCCTTGATACTTGCATTCCTGAGCTCTATCGCCTCATCAATCGTGGCAACGCCAACATATTCTGCGCCTGAATTGAGCGCGGTCTTTGCAACTTCGATAGCACCATGGCCATATCCGTCGGCTTTCACGACTGCCATGAGGCGCACTTCAGGGCGCAAACTTCCTTTAATCGCCATGATATTGTTCTGCAGAGCCGAAAGCGATATCTCTATCCACGACCACCTGCGGTCTGTTTCATCAATATGCTTGAGTGCTTCATAGTTAAAGACGGGTGTTGTCTCACCTGAGGTAATGTCAGGCACTTCAAGGAACTGAAGAAGGTCGCGTGTTTGATAGCCCGTGTCTGCTCCCCAGACATTATGCTCGGGCTTCTTCGTAAAGAGCCCTAAGTCGGCTTCCGTATTGACGCGCCAGCCATCTTTGATAGCTTTGCGCTCCGATATCTGATAGTCCGTAGTATTGCGTCCGAATTCGGCGTCGCTTTGGGCATTCCTGATCGCGTCGGCAGCTGATTCAAAACCCTGTCTTTTCTTAGGGAAGTTTAAAAACCCGTTTGGTAAATCTTCCATACGTCCTCTTTAATGGCCGCATCCTGCCATCATGGAGACGGCATGCGGCAGAACCTCTACTATGCCTTCCCAGTTCTCAGTAGCCGCCTTGGTAGAACCTGGAAGGTTAATCACCAAAGTATTTCCTTTTTGCATGCAAAGCGCACGAGAGAGCATAGCACGCGGAGTGATAGCAACCGAATGCGCCCGCATAGCCTCGGCAATGCCGGGAACGTTGCGATCGCATATCTCTGCCGTAGCATCAGGCGTGACATCGCGCGGAGACAGCCCCGTGCCACCGCACGTGAGGACGATATCGACGTTCATATCGTCTGCCGCGTGGCGAATTCCCTCTTTGATATGCATGATCTCGTCGCGCACGATAATATGCGACTTGCATACCCATCCGTTTTCGCCAATCAACTTCTCGAGAGCATCTCCCGCCATGTCTTCATGGATGCCTCTGCTGTCTGAACAGGTGACAATAGCGAATGTAAGTGGTGTTTGCTCTGACATACCAACCTCACTCTAGTGTGATGTGTTCAGGAACATCGAGCAGAATGCAGGTAACCACATCTCCCGCTTTCTTTGATTCGAGTCCCTCTGGCATTATAGCCATGCAATTACTCTTTTGTATGACGCCGAAAAGCCCTGAGCTTTGATTCTTTGCCGGGGTCACCATAAACTCGCCGGTCGCTTCATCCTTTTCGAGCACCGAGCGCAAGAAGATGCGTCGCGGATCTTTCTTCTTTACGTCTTGTGTCAGGCGCGCCGTGACTTTTGGATGGTCAAACGATTGATATCCCTGCATCTTGCGAAGAGCCGGCCTGATAATCATCTCAAACCCGCAATACGCTGCAGCAGGATTGCCAGGCAGACCGAAGACGGGCACGCCGTCGATAAAGCCAAACGTCTGGGCCTTTCCGGGACGCATATTCACAAGCGTCATCAAAAGCTCGCCGTTGTTTTCAACAACCGGCTTGATGAAATCATAGTCGCCGTTTGCGGCACCGCCGGTTGTGATAACGAAATCGAAGCTTTGTACCGCATCTTTAACAACGCGCTCAAGCGTTTCATAATCATCTTCAACAATAGGAAGCATGGTGGGTGTAGCACCAGCCTGCTTTGCGCATGCCGCCATCGCATGGGCATTCGATTCTCTGATATGACCCGGTCCTGGCACCTCTGTCGGGGGCACTAATTCGGACCCCGTTGGGATAATGGCAACGCGCGGGCGCGCATAGGTCTCGACTTCCATCACGCCACAGCTTGCAAGATAACCTGTACCGGCGCAGGTTATCACTTCACCGGGTGTGACTATGACTTCTCCCGCCTTGGCTTCTTCTCCTTTGGCGCGTACGTTGCTTGCGACATCGGTGGGAGCACTAAAGGAGACGATTGAGCCGGGACGTCCATCGCCTTCGACAATGTCCACGATTTCATATTTCACAACGGAATCTGAATAAGCTGGAAGCTCAGCGCCGGTCATGATGCGAATACACTCATCATCTGCAAACTGGCCATTGAAGATGCTGCCTGCGCCAATCTCATCAATCACTTTCAAGTACACAGGACTGTCTTTGCTTGCACCTGCGATCTGGGATGCTTTCAGGGCAAACCCATCCATCGCAGAGTGCGCAAAGGGTGCCACATCAATGTCGCTTCTCAGCGCGCATGCTGAGACGCGGCCAACTGCATCAAGGAGACTTACCCGCTCATGCGGCAGAGCGCACACCTTTGATAGCACCAAAGTGCGCGCTTGTTCAAGCGATATCATGTCATAGGGATTCATTGTTAAGCGACCCCATCTAGTATCTTTTTGTTGTTTATCGTTTGATGTTATAGAACGCATCCATGCCAGCATAGACAGCCTGCGTATCAAGTTCTTCTTCAATACGGATCAGCTGGTTATACTTTGCAACGCGGTCTGAACGTGCAGGGGCTCCGGTCTTTATTTGACCGCAATTGCACGCGACGGCAAGATCGGCGATCGTGGTGTCTTCAGTCTCGCCAGAACGATGGCTCATAACACACGCATAACCGTGTGTTTTTGCCAGCTCGATCGCATCAAGCGTCTCGGTTAACGAACCGATTTGGTTCACTTTGATGAGAATGGCATTTGCGCATCCAAGCTCAATGCCCTTGGCAAGGCGTTCGGTGTTGGTAACAAACAGATCATCGCCGACAAGCTGGACTTTATCGCCAATGCGCTCGGTCAGCATTTTCCATCCATCCCAATCTTCTTCTGCCATACCGTCTTCAATTGAAATGATGGGATATTTCTGAACAAGCTTTTCCCAGTAATCAACCATCTCAGCACTGGTCAGCTCGCGGCCTTCACCGGCAAGAACATACTTGCCCGTCTTTGCATCATAGAATTCCGTTGAAGCCGGATCCATGGCAAACATGATATCGGTGCCTGGCTTATAGCCTGCTGCCTCGCATGCTTTGACAATGTAGGCAAGCGGCTCTTCATTGGTTTTCAAGTTAGGGGCAAAGCCGCCTTCATCGCCAACACCGCCGCCAAGTCCAGCATCATGCAGAACCTTTTTCAACGTGTGATAGATCTCAGCACACCAACGAAGTCCTTCGGCAAAATCTTCAGCGCCGACAGGCATAATCATAAATTCCTGGAAGTCGACATTGTTATCGGCATGAACGCCACCATTCAAGATGTTCATCATCGGGGTGGGCAGAAGATGCGCATTTGCGCCACCCACATAGCGATAAATGGGAAGCTCCGCTGACGCTGCTGCAGCACGTGCAACGGCAAGGGATACCCCTAAGATGGCATTAGCGCCAAAGGCAGCCTTATTAGGCGTACCATCAAGGTGCTGCATAAGATCGTCGATATCGCGCTGCTCGGTCGCCTCAATGCCGATGAGTGCTTCTGCGAGTTCGTTATTAACATGATCAACAGCAGTTTGTACGCCTTTGCCCATATAGCGCTTATCGTCATTGTCTCTGAGCTCTACCGCTTCGAAAGCACCGGTCGATGCGCCAGAAGGCACAGCTGCTCTTCCTTCGGAACCATCATCGAGAGTCACTTCGACTTCTACTGTCGGGTTACCCCTTGAGTCAAGAATTTCACGACCATACACATCAACGATAAACGCCATTTGAAGCCTCCTCAAGCTTATGAAAAGGGTGATGAATGATGATATTCACTATAGCAGAATGCTAGAGCAGAATTGCTGCTGCAATGGGAGCTAAGGTAAAGAGCACAAGGGCAGCATACGAAAGCGCATTCATGCGATTTTCGTAGACGGATGTTCTTTCCTGAGACGGTATGCCATAACAGCGGAGGTCCATGGCATAGGCGAGTCTGTCTGCGCGCTTGAAAAGGGCAATAAAGAGTGGAATAAGGATTGCGGCATAGGCGCGAATGCGTTTGATAAGACTTCCCTCATCAAAAGTTGCACAGCGTGTCCATTGAGCATCTTTTATCGCGAAGAACTCTTCGACCGTCAGAGGAATAAAACGCAATGCGATAGAAAAGACGGTCGCGAGAGCATCTACCGGCACTTTGAGCGCACGCAACGGCG
>CAYPKC010000068.1:0-7752 GCA_964411215.1 uncultured Eggerthellaceae bacterium
GCGTGCCATACCGGGGAGCGTACGTGCTTTTTCCGCACAATACCTGAGTGAAGCAGCATGGGGACACGGTAAAAACAAGCGCATACGCAGAATGGGAGTAAAGCTAGATGCTCTCGCAGAACTTGCGCGCTTTTACCTATGAGATAGCCGCCACCACGTCGGCCAGTGTGCGGCCTTCCAAATAACCGGTAACTGCATCTTGCATGCCGCCCCACACCTCCCGCGACGCACATCCCGACTCACGCTCGCAAGCAGTCAAACAACCCAGGCAGTTCAGCAGGTCAAGGCCGTCTTCGCTTGCGGATACCACATCGGCAAGCGTAATCTCTTCCGGCGTTCGTGATAATTGGAAGCCGCCCTTATTCCCGCGCGTGATCAGCAAAAGTCCCGCGGCACTCAACGGTGCCACAATCTGCTCTAAATATTTTTTCGAAATATTTTGCCGCTCAGCGACCTCTTTCATCGTTACGCAACCACATCCCCACCGCTCGGCAAGGTCGATCATAAAGCGCATTGCATAGCGTGTTTTTGTCGAGATCTTCATCGGCTTGGTTTCAATCTTTCCTACGGTGATACGTTCGGTCATTTTCAGTTGACAATGTACAGGAGTCAGTATATAAAGTCTAGCGAAACACTAGACTTTACAGAAACATGAAACAGAACATACGAAGTAGGCACAAGTTCACCTAAGCTCTTCATGAAAGCAGGAACGACCGTGGCAAGCAACGACAAGATCATTTATTTAGATAACGCATCAACAACACCGCTGCGTAAAGAGGCACTTGACGCCATGATGCCCTATCTCACGACTGAATATGGGAATCCGTCATCGCTCTATCCACTCGGGCACGGGGCAGAAAACGCTGTTGCCGATGCACGTGCACAGTTAGCTGATCTCATTGGTGCGAAACCGGCAGAAATCTATTTCACTTCCGGCGGATCTGAATCTGACAACTGGGCACTTAAAGGGTTTGCGCATGCAAATGCTTCAAAGGGCAAACATATTATTACCAGCGCGATTGAGCATCACGCCATTTTGCACGCGTGTCAAGCACTCGAGAAAGAGGGCTTTACAGTCACGTATCTGCCGGTTGATGCAGAAGGCCTTATCTCGCCCGCTGATTTCGAAGCAGCCATCCAAGACGACACTATTTTGGCCTCTATTATGTTTGCCAATAACGAAATTGGGACGATTGAGCCCATTGCCGAGCTAGCTCAGATTGCGAAAGACCATGGCGTTGCCTTCCATACTGACGCGGTGCAGGCATTCGGCCATCTTCCGATCAACGTAGATGACATGCATATCGATATGCTTTCCGCGAGCGCCCATAAACTTGGCGGTCCTAAGGGAGTTGGACTGTTATATATCAGGCGCGGCATGAAGATCGACAACTTGATTGATGGCGGCCAGCAGGAACGCGGAAAGCGCGCTTCAACCGAGAACGTTGCCGGCATTGTCGGGTTTGCCAAGGCGGCCGAGCTTGCATGGAACGAGATGGATGCGGAATACAGCAGACAGCTTGCCTTGCGTGACCACTGCATCAAACGCATTCTTGCGGAAATTCCGCATTGTAAGCTGAACGGCAGCTGGGAATCGCGCCTTGCCAACAATGCGAACTTCTCGTTTGAGTTTATCGAAGGCGAAGGCATGTTGTTGCAGCTTGCGGCAAAAGGGCTCTGCACTTCATCAGGAAGCGCATGCACCTCGGGTTCGCTTGACCCCTCGCATGTTCTGTTAGCAATCGGCCTTCCTCACGAGATCGCCCACGGATCTTTACGGGTGACGTTGGGGGAGGACACGACAGAAGAAGATATCGATTACTTGGTGGATTCACTGGCGAAGACGATTGAAAACCTTCGCATGATGAGTCCGCTCTACGAAGACTACAAGCAAGGTAATTACGAAGGCATTATTGAAGGATATGCAGCGCGCGGCATGGTAAACGTCCACGCCTAAGCGCCCTTCAATACTGCAATGAGACAGGGTTTTCGCAGTCGAAAACCCGGAAACAAGAGGTTAGTATGGCAATGCAATATAGCGACGCGGTTATGGATCACTTCACCAATCCGCGCAATGTTGGAGAAATAGAAAATGCAAGCGGCTGTGGCACCGTAGGCAATGCGGTCTGCGGCGACATTATGCGCATCTACTTGGATATCAACGATGACGGCATCATTCGCGATGCTAAGTTCAAGACGTTTGGTTGCGGCGCCGCCATTGCCACGTCAAGCATGGCAACTGAGCTTGTGAAGGGAAAAACGGTTCAGGAAGCGCTTGAAGTCACAAATAAAGCCGTGATGGAGGCGCTTGACGGACTGCCTCCCGTCAAAGTGCATTGTTCGCTTTTGGCCGAAGAGGCTATTCATGCAGCACTGTGGGACTACGCTGAGAAAAACGGCATCACGATTGAGGGGCTGGAAAAGCCAGTAACCGATATTAGCGAGCATGGCCATGTCGAGATTGTTGAGGATGAAGAAGATCTCTAAGACAATAACGTTCTCCCAAGAAGAAAGTTTATTGTTCATACGCACGTTACATGGATACCTCCTCGCAGCACGACAACGCAGAAGAATCAACTGATTCGAAACCGAAGAATGAAGGCGCCGAACGTGTCCGTCGCATGGGCACGGCGTCCATTCCTCGGCTCATAGCAGAATTTGCCATACCGTCTGTTGTCGGTATGGTTGTCAACGGCTCCTATAACCTGATCGATTCCATCTTCTTAGGCCACGCGATGGGCGAGATCGGCCTCTCTGCTGTTACTGTTGCCAATCCGACCATGATCGTATTCATGGCACTTGCCATGCTTGTCGGCAACGGCGGTAATGCTCTTGCCGCGCTCCGACTTGGTGAAGGCAGAAAAGACGATGCAGAGCGCGCCCTTGGCAATGTGGTTTTCTTAAGCTTGGTGCTCTGGGTCATTGTTTTAATCATTGCGGCCAATCCTACCTTGATGCATGCGCTCTTGACCGCGTCAAGCGCCACCGATGAAGTGCGCCCGTATTCGTACACGTTTATTCAAATACTGTGTTTTGGCTTTGTGCTGCAGTGTATCGGTATGGGCGTCAACAATTTCATTCGTACGTGCGGCGCTCCGAATCTTGCATTAGGCACCATGGTGATCGGCCTTGTGGCAGCCACCGGCTTCAATTATTGGTTTGTCATTGTAAACGGCTGGGGCGTTGCCGGCAGTGCCCTTGCTACCCTTGCGGGGCAGGCGTGTTCGTGCGTTGCCGTTCTGTGGTACTTTCTCGGATCGAAAACAGCGCCGCTTAAGATTCGGCTGCGTTTCATGAAGCCGCAAGGACGCATTATCGGCACGATTATCGCGTACGGTTTCCCCAGCTTTGCGGTGCAAACGGGCATGGCCATTATCAACTTCGTGCTCAACTTCCAGTTGGTGACCTACGGCGCTATGAGCACGATAGGAACCGTGAATGCGCTTGCGTCTATCGGTGTCATCAACCGTATCGGCATGTTTTCGGTCATGCCGCTCATTGGCATTGCTATCGCTCTGCAGCCTCTGTTGGGCTACAACTACGGCGCCCGCAAGATCGCCCGCGTGAAAAAGATTCTGTGGCTCGGTATTGCGGTGGCGACCGTTATTGGCATTATTGAGTGGCTGGTCATTATGATGTTCCCCGAGGCGATCGCTAATGCCTTCGGCATTCAAAGCACCGAGCTTGTGGCTTTTACCGCCTTCGCGCTTAAAGTCCAATTCGCCATGCTGCCGTTTATCGGGTTCCAGATTGTCGGTTCGAATTACTTTCAAGCAACAGGTCAGCCAGCGAAATCCATCTTCTTGACGCTGACGCGGCAGATTCTTTTCCTGGTGCCGCTGCTGTTCATTCTTCCGCATGTCCTGCCGGCTATCGCCCCGCAGTTCAACGGGCTTGATGCCCTCTATTTCGCCGCACCCATATCGGACTTCTTGGCGGTGTTTACCGTTGTCATCTTTATCGCATGGGAGATGCGTCGTTTGCGTAAACTCCAGCACACAACCGCGGCCCGCTGAGCGAAAACGCACGGCGTACGAATGCGGAGTTGAAGGCATACATGAACGAAACATTTTGCATTGACGGTGTCGCCGTAACAGAGGTCACCTCGCTTGACGATGAGCGTCTTGTCGCCTTTGCGCACCTGACCGATACGCAATTGCGCAATCGCCTTGAACCCGAAAAGGGACTCTTCATTGCAGAATCGGGGAAGGTGATCTCACGCGCATTGGAGGCAGGGCTGACACCTGTTTCCTTTTTAATGGATCGTAAATGGCTTACGTCAATGCGCCCGGCTATCGAGCGCGCCCGTAAGGAAAACCCTGATGTCCCCGTCTTTATCGCCGAACGCGACCTGATGGAAGGCCTGACCGGCTATGATGTCACGCGCGGCGCTCTTGCCGCCTTTGTGCGGCCGCCTCTTGCGTATCCTGAAGAGCTGCTCAAAGACATAGACCGCAACAACGAAGCGAATAAGCAAACGCGTATTGGCGTTTTGGAAGACATCACGAATGCGGCGAATGTCGGTGCGATATTCCGCTCAGCTGCAGCGCTTGGCATTGATGCGCTCTTACTCACGCCAGGATGCTGCGATGCGCTGTATCGCCGTGCCGTGCGCGTTTCTATGGGTGCCGTCTTCCAAGTCCCGTGGACCTATCTGGGCACTGAGATTACAACGTCTGGCGCCCACGGCAATACCAAGCACCAAGGCGGATGGTCTTCGGTAGGCATACCGAAGCTGCACGATCTTGGATATACGATTGTCTCGCTTGCTTTGACCGACTATGCAACTGATATTGCAGATCCCGTGCTCAAACAGCAGCGCAAGCTTGCCATCATTTTAGGGACAGAAGGGGAAGGCATTGCTCAGGCAACGCTTGATGCAAGTGATTTTGTCGCGCAGATTCCTATGTCGCATGGCGTGGATTCACTCAACGTATCAGCGGCAAGTGCCGTTGCTTTTTGGGAACTACGCAGCATGGTAGAATTGTGAGCCGTATCTGAGATGAACGCGGGCAGTGCTGTGTAGGTGCCACCGTATGCATGCTTGCCTTGCGATTGTTATACAAACAAGACACGTGAAGCACACGCACGCTGAGCGTGTTTGGTGAACATCAAAGGAGTCGAAGCATATGGCAGACCACGCACCAAAAGGAACGTATTCAATAACTACTCCAATTTATTATGTGAATGCAGCACCGCATTTGGGCACCGCGTATACGACCATAGCGGCTGATGTTGTTGCCCGCTATCAGCGTATGAATGGCTACGATGTGGCGTTTGTCACGGGCATGGATGAGCATGGTCAAAAAGTTGCCGATACGGCTGCCGACAAGAATATGACGCCGCAGGATTGGTGCGATTCCATGGAGCCCGCTTTCCGCGATACGTGGGAAGCGCTTGATATCTCCTATACCGATTTCGTGCGCACCACCGAGCCGCGCCATGCAACAAGTGTGAAGAAGTTCTGGAATGACCTCTACGAAAAGGGATATCTCTACAAGGGCAGCTACGAAGGTTGGTACTGCGTTCACGAAGAGACGTATTACGCCGAGTCCGATCTTGAGAAAAATGAAGAAGGCCAGTTTGTGTGCCCGGAATGCAAACGCCCTGTTCAGCTTATGGCGTCGGGCGAAGAAAACTGGTTTTTCAAGCTGTCCGATTTTCAGGATAAGCTGCTCGAGCTCTATGAGAAGCGCCCTGAATTCATCCGTCCTGAAATCCGCCGCAATGAGATCGTCTCGTTTGTCTCACGCGGACTGAAGGATCTTTCGGTTTCGCGCTCCACCTTTGATTGGGGCGTTCCTTTTCCGTTTGACGAAGACCACGTTGCGTATGTGTGGGCAGACGCGCTCATTGCCTATTTGACCGGTATTGGTTATGCGGCACGCGAAGGTGAGAACAAGGGCATTGATGCTGCGGGCAACGATAATGTCCATGGCGCAGACGAGTTCGATTTGCGCTGGCCGATGCAGTATCACTTTGTCGGCAAAGACATCACGCGTTTTCACTGCGTGATCTGGCCCGCCATGCTTATGGCCGCGGGTCTTCCTATCACACATACCGTATTTGGGCATGGCTTCCTCCTGACCAAGGGAGAGAAGATGTCCAAGTCGAAGGGCAATGCGCTGAGACCCGCTGACCTCTGCGATGTGTTTGGCGTGGATGCATATCGTTACTACTTCATGAGCGATGTGCAGTTTGGCGCCGATGGCTCTATCTCCATGGAGCGCATGGTGCAGGTGTATAACGCCGATCTTGCCAATACGTGGGGAAATCTGGTGTCGCGCGTGACCAACATGACGAAAAAGTATTTCGATTCGCACGTGCCAGAGGCGCCGGCAGATGCAGCGGCAACGAAAGATAACCCCTTGCGTGAGATTTCAGACAAGCTCTACGTTGAATATGACGAAGCGCTCGCGCTCGTTGACTTCACTGCTGCCGTTGCTGCTGTTCAAAAGCTTGCGAGCCGCGTCAATTTGTACGTTGAAGATTCCGCACCGTGGAATCTCGCAAAGAATGAGGCGCAACACGGCGAACTTGCGGCGGTTATCTATAACGCGCTTGAAGCCATCCGCATCATTGCGCTTTTCATGGCGCCGTTTATGCCCAAGACGTCCAAAGAAGTGTACAGGCGCCTTGGCCTGGGCGACGTGTTTGAGATCAAAGACATTGAAGCTGCGGCGACGTGGGGAGGCTTGCCTGCAGGCAATGCCGTTGAGGTAGGGGATCCGTTGTTCCCGCGCCTTGATGTTGATGCAATCGATCTCATGAGCGAAGCGCAATAAGTGCTGATTATGCAGGGTACGTGCTGTGGAGAACAAACAAACATGGTAGATGAGGAACAACAACCACAAGAGCAGGAAACATGGCTCAAGACTCTGGATGCGGCAGAACACGAACCCGTTTTTGAGGACGAGTATTTCCGCAAGAAGCCGCGTAAAAAGCATCGGGAGTGGCAGATTGTCAATGCGCCTGAACTGTTTGTTCCCATAGCTGACACGCATGCCCATCTGCAGATGCTTGAGCATCCGGCTTTAGCACTCGCGCGTGCTGCCGTGCATAAGATTGGCTTTATCGAGACCATGGTTGATCCTGCCGAAGACGGCATCACCACGTTTGAAAACCTTGATGACTGGCGATTTAACGCAGAACTATTAATGCGAAAGATGTCTACCAGAATCTGCGGGCAAGGGCATAATGCGCTGCCGAAAGTACGTATTGCCATAGGCGTTCATCCACATAATGCCAGCAAATATGATGCTGACATGGAGCGAGGATTGATCGAGCGCTTGCATGATGCACGGGTGAGTGCGGTTGGCGAAATCGGCCTTGATTACCATTACGATTATTCTCCACGTCCTGTTCAGGGTGATGTTTTCAAACGGCAAGTCGAGATAGCACAGCTGGCAGAGTTGCCCGTGATCTTGCATGTCAGAGAAGCGTATGATGACGCATTCGACATTATGGAAGAGGTCGGCTGGCCCAAGGCAGGAACGCTTCTTCACTGTTATACCTCGGATGAAGAAGAAATACGCCGCTGGGTTTGCGCCGGTGCCTACATTGCATTTGGCGGCGCGTTCACCTTTAAAAAGCTTGACGAAATCAGGCGCGCAAGCCGCGAAGTTCCAAAAGATCGGCTGCTCACAGAAACGGATGCACCGTTTATGACACCCGAGCCGTTTCGTGGCGCCGCGTGCGAGCCCGCGCATGTGATCTTTACGGCTGAGCGCATGTACAACTGTCTTTTCCGCA
>CAYPKC010000069.1:0-7738 GCA_964411215.1 uncultured Eggerthellaceae bacterium
GCCACATCGCGAGCGACATTCACGCAGATGATAGCGGCGACAAACATAATGGCAAATGAGATAACCAGGCTGATAATGAGAATGCTCATGTGCCCGAAGTTGCTGGTTGCTGTCACCTTTTTGGTCATATTCAAACCGATAAGAAGCGGAGCAAATCCAATTACTCCGGCGATAAGACCCAAAACGACAGCTACTATCATTTCCCGCCTTCATCAATGCCCAAAGCCTTTAAAAATGCGAGGCGCTTGGTGCGTTCTCTTCTCCAGACACATCAAATAATAACGACTGGAAAATTTACAATAAAGAAATAATGTGTTTTATTTGTATTTCGTGAGCCTTATTTCGGCGTATGGCACAGGGGTGTGCAAAAGGGCTTAGGAGCACTCTTCGCCGAAGTTGAAAACGCGATAGGCAATACCTGATTCGTCAAGCATTTCCATAGCCAGCTCATCGGGATAGGGATTCTGGTAAATGATCTCGGTAATGCCTGCATTCATAATCATTTTTGCACACACGACACAGGGCTGGGTATTGACATAGATTTTTGCCCCATTGATCACCGGGCCGAATTTTGCGGCCTGGATAATAGCGTTCTGCTCAGCATGAAGACCGCGGCAGATTTCGCTGCGCTGTCCAGAAGGTATATTGAGCTGTTGGCGAAGGCAGCCGACCTCTCCGCAATGGCGCAGACCAGAAGGTACGCCGTTATAGCCCGTTGACAAGATGCGATTGTCTTTGACGATAACAGCGCCGACAGCACGTCTTAAGCACGTGGTGCGGGTGGCAACCTCGTTTGCAAGCTTCATAAAGTATTCGTCCCAGCTTGGACGTGCATCTTGCGTCATGCTTTCCTCCTTGGTGGTGCTGCAAAAGCCGCTCTATGCGCTTTTCCGCGAACGTTTTGCAGCATGCTCGGGCTCATGTTCGTAGCTGACCGGGCGCCCTTAGTAGCTGACATCGGGATAGAGCGGATGGGCTTTGAGCAGAGCACTCGTTATTGCTCTAACTTCATTCAATACCATCTCGTCTTGCGTGTTGAAGAGCGCATCAGCAATAGCCCGTCCCACACGATAGAAGTCATCTTCGGTAAAACCCCTGGTGGTACAGGCTGCCGTGCCTACGCGTATGCCGCTTGCAACAAAGGGTGATCGCTGCTCATTGGGAATCGTGTTCTTATTAACGGTAATGCCCACGCTTTCTAAGAACTTCTCCGCTTCTTTGCCCGTAATGCCGGTACGCGTGAGATCGACCAGGCACAGGTGATTGTCGGTGCCGCCTGAGACAAGGCGCAAGCCGCCCTCGACAAGACCTTTTCCCATGCTCGCGCAATTCTTGACGACATTGTGCGCATACGTTTTGAATTCCGGCCTTGCCGCTTCACCGAAAGCTACCGCTTTGCCGGCGATGACGTGCATGAGAGGGCCGCCTTGGGAGCCGGGGAAGATCGCTTTATTAATGCGCGCGGCAATCTCTTCGTCGTTTGAGAGAATGAAGCCACCGCGCGGGCCACGCAATGTCTTGTGGCTTGTGGAGGTCACAATGTCGGCAAAGGGAACGGGGCTTGGGTGGACACCGCCGGCAACAAGACCTGCGATGTGAGCCATATCTACCATCAGGTAGGCGTCTGCCTCTTTTGCGATGCGGGAAAGGCGCTCGAAATCGATGAGGCGCGGATAGGCGGAAGCTCCCGCAACTATTACTTTGGGGTGCACTTCAAGGGCAATGCGGGCAATCTCATCATAGTCGATCATCTCGGTTTCCAGATTGACGCCATACGGCACCACGTTATAGATGATGCCGCTGAAGTTCACCGGAGAGCCGTGTGTCAAATGACCGCCCGTCTCAAGGCTCATGCCCATAATGGTGTCGCCCGGTTTCGCAAGCGCTTGATACGCAGCAAAGTTGGCTTGCGCGCCCGAATGCGGTTGAACGTTGGCAAAGTTCGAGCCAAAGACTTCGCACGCACGCGCAATAGCAATCTCTTCGATCACATCGACATGCTCGCAACCACCGTAGTAGCGCTTATGCGGATAGCCTTCGGCATATTTGTTGGTCAATACGCTTCCAACAGCTTCGTTGACCGCCAACGAAGGAAAATTCTCTGACGCAATAAGCTCTATAGTGTTGCGCTCGCGATTCAGCTCATCTTCAATGACGTCAGCGATCTGAGGGTCTTGGGCTCTGAGTATGTTTGATTGCATTTATTTCTCCAATGCCATGATCTTCTGAACACGGTCAGCATGTCTTCCGCCAGCAAAATCGGTATCTAAAAACGTATCGACAATGCGTATGTTCTCTTCAAGTGGAACAAAGCGCCCTGATACGGTGACGATGTTCGCATCGTTGTGCTCACGCGCAAGGGCGGCAAATTCGGGGGTGGTGACATTAGCAGCGCGAATACCGTCTATTTTGTTTGCGGCGATAGCCATGCCAATACCCGTTCCGCAAACCAGGACGCCGCGATCTGCGCCACCGTCTGCCACGTCGGTGGCAACTTTTTTGGCAAAGTCGGGGTAATCAACGCGCCCGTCGCTGTCAGGACCGCGATCGATCACGTCTTCCCCGCGCGAGCGCAGATGGTCTGCTAGCTGCTGCTTTTGCTCAAATCCCGCATGATCGCTTGCGATGCTTATCTTCATAGCTATCCTCTCTTACGATAAGCGAGCTCAATGTCAGATGGCGTAATGTCGCCTGCACGTATGATACAGGGTAATGCGCCTGTGCAATCGACGATTGTTGACGCTGTTCCACTTGATACGCAAATGCCATGATTCAGCGTGTGCGCGCTCTGCCCTCTTTCTTGTATTTCTGGTATTTCTGGAGCGTCATGTAAGACTGCCACTTGTGCGGCAAGGGAAGTATCAAGGTGCTCGATATCCTGCGGTGCAACCTGTCCTGATCTATTCGCGGACGTTGTGGCAAGCGGGGATCCTACCTGGCGGGCAAGCTCGCATGCCACCGAAGATGCCGGCATGCGCAGTCCAATCGTGCGCGTCTTCGGCATAAATGCACCTGGCACGTGCTCAGATGCCTTGACAATCAATGTTACGGGGCCTGGCCAAAACGCCTCTGCCAAGGCATAGGCATACGGCGGAACATCGCGCCCAAAGGTCGCAAGACTTTCTTTTGAAGGAATAAGCCACGCGATAGGCTTGTGGTCATCTCTGCCTTTCAGTGCATAGAGCTCCTGCGGGTTTGGCGCATGAAGGATCGACACACCGAGGCCGACAACCGTATCAGTCGGAAAGATCAACGGACGTCCCGCGGAAAGGCACGCTATTGCTTCTGTGAATCCAACACGCACAAACCCCTCCCCGCCCTCGTTTTTCTTCATTCTACAAGATTCCAATATGATGACACTTGGTTGCCTAAATCAAAAATGCTTTGCGTACTGGCGTTGATGAGCCGCCTCTCCCTTCATAATCCACCTAAGAAGAAGACGCACAGATGGAGGATCCCATGAGCGAGCATACCCACACCTCATCGCGCGGCGCAGATGCGCGTCGTGAGCAAGCGCACAAGCATGCTCATACCAAGGAACATAAAGATATACTCGCAGAAGAAGAGCCGGTCGTGTTAGAGTCGAGTGCCACTGACCCTGAGTTTCCCGCGATGCAAGAGTTTGAAGTTGATGAAGGCGGTGCACCGGGATCAACGCGCAAGCATCCGGGTCTCATATGGGCTGTTATCGCGATAGTCGCTGTTGTTATCTTATGCATTGTCTTTGCTGCTGCCGGCGATTGGTTTACCCCCACAGAAGCCGAGCAGAATGCGCAGCTTCAAGTTGAGGAAGAAACGGTACCGGAAGACCTTGGTGAAGGCGGCAATGCCGATAAGCTGTAAGCGGCTTTGGGCGCAGCTTTCTGCCTGTGGCGCATACGCTGCTTGAGCTTTGCTCCACCCTTCATAAAGCGAAGACATAACCGCCTGCTTTCGATATTGCAACATTGCTTTCGCTGCTCTCCTCTTTTGTTTTATCATGTAAAAGTTAAATGACGTTAACTTATTTGCATGACAGACAGAAAGGCACCTTGGGCAGTCGATGGATACGATGGATCCATTTTGGTTCGTAACGTTAGTCACTCTTGTGTCAGGCGCAGGCGGAACTGGCATCGGCGGCATTATTGGCGCCCTCTTCAAAGACAAAGGTAAAAAGACGGTCAGCCTCTTGCTCGCCTTTGCGGGCGGTGTCATGTGCGCCATTGTGTGTTTTGATCTTTTGGGAGAAGCAGCCGAAGCGGGGAACGAAGTGCTCGGCGCTGGTGTGTGGCTTGTGATTCTCTCTGTTGCGCTCGGTGTCGGTGTGGTCTATGCCCTAAACTATTTCATTGACAAGCGCACGGCATCTGAGACGCCCCATTCCATGGCAAAAGACCATCCGAAAACGCACGACAATATTGATGAGCTCATTCACGCCGACCACTGGGCCGAGCATAAGCGCAAAGGCGATTCCAAGACATCCCTTTTCGTTGCCGGTGTTGTTATGGCGTGTGCGATTGCCCTGCATAATCTTCCCGAAGGCATGGTCATAGGATCAAGCTTTGTGGTGTCTGATGACATGGTCTTTGGTACCGGCATGATTACAGCCATACTCATTGGCCTTCACAATATCCCTGAAGGAATGGCAGTTTCAGTCCCTCTCGTCAATGGCGGTATGGGCCGTGTGCATGCCGCCCTTTTAACCGCGGCATGCGGCATTCCCACCCTTATCGGCGCGTGGCTTGGCCTGTGGCTTGGCAACGCCAGCCCTCTTGGCCTGTGCTTGAGTCTTGGATTTGCCTCGGGAGCTATGCTCTACGTCATCTTCGGCGAACTTGTGCCGGAAGCTTTTCTCATGTACCGCTCGAAGGCGCCGGCGTTTTCCATCATTGCCGGCATTTTGCTAGGCATGTTCCTTATATTCGGCTAGAGCCTGAGCGCAGCGGATTCCATCCACGGCTGAGCTCGTGATGCCACCAGCATATCCAGCACCTTCCCCAGCGGGATAGAGTCCTGCTATATCGACCGACTGCAGAGAATCGCGATCTCTTTTGATGCGAAGCGGCGATGAGCTGCGTGCCTCTACGCCTGTCAGCAGCGCCTCGGGATGGGCAAACCCGGCGATTTTCCGATCAAGGGCGGGAAGCGCTTCTTCCAAAGCACTGGCAACGAAATCGGGAAGGCACGCGTGCAAATCAACATAGGCGACACCGCGCGGATAAGACGGCGTTACCAGCGTACTTTCCTTCCCACACGATCCGGCAAGGAAGTCCCCCACCGTTTGTGCTGGAGCTGCATAATCTGCGTGCTGCGCATGAGCGGATGTATCAGCATGAGGGGAAGAATCCGTGTCGCCTGCCTGCCTCTGAGTGTGTGCACAGGCATAGGCGCATTGTTCCATGTGTCGTTGAAGCTCTATGCCGGCAAAAGGAGATATTCCCGACAAATCTTCCGGAAGGACTTCGGCCAAAAGAGCGCTATTGGCATTTTCCCCATCGCGCGCATGCGTGCTCATGCCGTTGACGCAGACGCCTTCGGTCTCGCTTGATGCGGCAACGACCGTGCCTCCGGGGCACATGCAGAAGGTATAGACGCCACGGCCATCTTTGTTGTGAACCGCCGCTTTGTACTCGGCAGCCCCCAAAGCGGGGTGCTTTGCAGCGCAACCGTATTGCGCCTCGTTGATCATGTCTTGCGGATGCTCAATGCGCACGCCCACCGCAAAGGGCTTCCGCTCAAGCGTGAGGTCTCTCTCGCCCAACATCGCGTAAGTATCACGCGCAGAATGTCCCAGCGCGAGCACGATGGCGTTGGTTGGGATCGTTTTCATCGCACCTGTTTCAACGTCTTTCACACAAGCAGCTTTGACTTGCCTAGTGTGAGGAGCATTTCCTTCGTGCGTCTCGATATCAACAAGTTGCGTATGAAAATAAAACGTGCCGCCTTCGGCTTCAATGCGCTTTCGAAGGGAGCGCACCACGTGCGGAAGGTAATCTGTCCCAATGTGCGGATGCGCTTCAACCAAAATATCGTCGGGAGCGCCGCATGCGACAAACTGTTCAAGCACATACCGTATCAAAGGGCTTTTCGTCCCCGTGGTCAGCTTGCCATCTGAAAAGGCACCGGCACCGCCTTCGCCAAACTGGATATTGGAATTCTCGTTCAGCTTGCCTGTACTCAAGAACGTCTCAACATCGACTTGACGCTGCTCAATGCATTGCCCGCGCTCGATAATGATCGGTTTGAGTTTTGCCTTCGCAAGATAGAGCGCGCAAAACAGACCGGCAGGGCCTGCTCCCACCACAATCGGGCGCACGTAATCAGATTCAGCGGCAAGCGCACTTAAGTCAGGAATAACGAGTTCGCAAGGCTCTTCATAGGCTTTCACGCTCACTCCCTTGCGGGCGCGCTTTTTCAACGATGCAAGCGGCAACTTATTCGGCAGCTCTACCATGACGCTCAAGATAAAATGGACGTTGTTTTTCTTGCGCGCGTCAATGCTGCGTTTCAAAACTTTGTAGGAAGCTATCTCTTTGAGACCGCACGCCCGCGTGATCTCGCAGACAAGCTGCGTTTCCTGATCAGGAAGCATGGCATCAAGGGATACTGGTATGTTTCCATATTCGACCAACATGGAAGCCGCCGCTCCTTATCTTTTCGAAGCAGCCAGCTGAGCGCAGTGAATACCGGCAAGCATTCCTGTCGCAAAGGCCCAATGAAGGTTGTAGCCGCCACAGGGGCCGTCGATATGCAACGCTTCGCCGGTCACATGCAATCCTGGAACCGCCGAAGCTTCTAAGGTTGTCGGCGAAAACGACGCGACCTCAAAGCCGCCGCGTGCTCCTTGCGCATGTTCGATATCGGCAGGACCAAGCACTTCAAACGCAAAAGATTTCAAGGTATGGGCAAGCTGTGGAATACATACCGCATCGAAGGTGTCGTCTTCCCGATAGCCTAGACGCGCAAGCATCACTTCTGCGACAAGCGGAAGCACCATGCCACGCATATATGCTTCATACGTCAGGTGGACACCATAAAGAGAAGACAGCGACGTATGGCGCTTTTCGAGCATATTTTCAAGGTCGGCTCGCGACATATCCGGCAAAAGATCGATCGCAAGAAGGTCGTTGGGCTCAGCAAAGCGGGACAGATTGAAAACAGAGATACCTGAGACACCATAATCGCGAAACATGAGCTCGCCGCGCTCTTGTGCCACCAACTCTTGTTCGCGCATAAGTGAAACTTCGCACTTCACGCGTATGTTTTGCATCTTGCGCACTTCCTCACGCGGTGTTTGCAGCGCACATAATACAGGAGTGCGCTCCGTGTAAGGCAGATGCGCCGGCAGCATCTCGCGAAGGAGAGCGTCCCCTGCCGCGCAGACAACAAAGTCTGCGCGCACAAGAGTTTTATCTGCCCTATGAAGTGTGAAGCGCCCTCCGTCCTTTTGAGGAGGAACCACCATGCGCACAGCAACACCGGTTTCTTCCTGAACGCCATATGCTTTGGCGCACGACCGCAAGATATCGAGCACAACAGAAGATTTATTTGCCAAGGGATACAGGCGCCCTTCGCCCTCTTCGCGAAAGAGAAGTCCATGGTTTACGAAATATTGGGTCACGCAATTCGGTGTGGTGAGCGTACCCCAGAGCTTTTCAAACTGCGCCTGCGTTTCCGTGAGCACGCGTGCGACAAAGGACGGATCATTATAGAGCGCAACATCTATATACGCGTTGCTGAAATTGCACCTGCCGTTTCC
>CAYPKC010000070.1:0-7569 GCA_964411215.1 uncultured Eggerthellaceae bacterium
GTCTAACGCTGCAAGTTGTTTCGGATAATCAGGTGAGTATACGTTGTCAACTTAGAGCTGGCGCCCGTTGCACCTAGAGCAGAGAAGACACAAGGCTACCAGAGCAGCTTGAACCAAAGCCGGCAGCGCAGCTATAGCACACAGGATGCGTGCGAATCGCGCGAGGCGGCAGCTCCCCTTCGACCAGATCGGCAATAACGGCGTCGCGTGAACCTTCGCCATCTTCAATCTGAATCGGCAACTCGAGCACGTGATTCACTTCGCAATCGTACAGGCGACCGTCGAAATCCACATTGATTTGATCGCGGCACATCATGCGTTGCACAGCGAGTGCATTAAAGTTATCCACCAACAATTTCAGGTATTCGTCGAAGAAATTCGCATCGAGCAGATCTTGCGCAAAACGCCCGAGCGGCCAATTGTTGAAGGCGTATAAATTGTCGAACGTAATGTTTTCGGTCTGCGCGAGCTGTTCGTGATACAGGTCTTCGAGCATATCTTGCGGAGGCGGCAAGAACGGACCGGACACGTTATAGACAAGGTCAAGCTTCAGATCGCCCGTGCCGTAGCCGCGCTCATTCAGCTTACGAATCGCCGAGATAGCGCGCTTGAAAACGCCGAGCCCTCGCTGGGCATCAGTCGCCGAAGAGTCGTAATACGGAAGCGATGCGCTAATGTGTGCACCTGCCTGCGCGAGCTTGTCGATCAGGTGCTCGTACTCGGGTTTGTCCAGCAGCGTGAGGTTAGAGCGAACGATAAGCGTGGCTGGCGCAGGGCTTTTCGCCTGCGCCGACAGCGTGCCTTCCGCGCCTTCCACACCTGCCGACGCGTCGCCTGCCGCGCCTTCCGCCCCTGCCGCGCCTTCAACGTGCGCATTTTTCGCCCGCACAACCTCCGCCGCCTCTTCCAAAAACCATTCGAAATCAGGATGAAGTTCCGGCGATCCCCCAGTAATATCGAGCGTCGTAAACGCGCCGCGCGCAAACGCTTTGAGCACCGCTTCCATCGTTTCGCGCGTCATTGCCTCCGTGCGCTTGGGCGAGCACTCCAAATAGCAGTGGCGGCACGCCAAATTGCATGCATACGTGAGATTCACCTGCAACGTCGCGTTTTCGGAAGGAGCCGTGAGCACCTCAGGCGCATTCACGCGATCCTTGAAGGTGGGCGCGCCAATGCGCTCAAGCGCCTCATTCAGGTAGTCCTTGTCGACCGCCTGCTTGCGACGCTTTGCAGCGAGAGCATCTTGGGCGCGCGCAAAATCAAACTGCCCGCGATGCACACCGCGGGGCGTGATCTCAAAATGCTTCCCGTAGCGCGACTGCTCAAGCATGGCTGCCATGTTGCCGCTGATCGCAACATCGCGCCCTTTGATAAGGCGAATTTCGTCGGTCAGATCGAAGTAGCGCGGCATCTCGGGAATGGTGCCCAGATAGCGCGCATGCTGGCCGTAGTTTTCCTCGCGGTCTTCAAGGCCCTGCGTCTTAATCGCCCGAATCGTAAGCGAACGGAAACCGCAAAACCCAACTTTGGTTTCCATGGCAAGATCGGCAATATGGATCTCATCTTCCGCCGCAATAAGGAAATCGGCAAAGCCGGCGCGCTGCAGCATGCGCCGGAAATCTTCCATATATAGAGCGCCGCCCAGGCATTCGCCGCGCAGCACCGGATCGTTCTGCACGTCTTCGGGAAGGCGTCGATCGCAGAAAACGTCCGCGAAATAGAGCTCACCGCCAGGCTTGAGCACACGCCAAATCTCGCGGAACACCTGCTCCTTGAACGGCGTGAGATTGATGACGCAATTAGAAACCACCAGGTCAACGGAGTTGTCTTCAATGCCCAGCTCGGCAAGGTCTTCAATGTAGCCGCATTTGAATTCGATGTTGGACGCTTTGAAGCCGAATCTCTCGGCGTGCTCTTGCTGATGCGCCTTTGCGAACTCAAGCTGCGAGGGCGTCATGTCAACGCCGATGACCTTACCGTGCTCGCCCACGAGTTTCGAAAGCACATAGACGTCGCGGCCAACGCCGCAGCCCAGATCGACCACCGTGCAGCCTTCAAGCGCGGGCGGAATGGGGCTGCCGCACCCGTAAAAGCGCTCGATCACGCTGTCGGAAATGAGCGGCATGACGTCGAGCACGTATTTGGGCGGTGCGCTTTCCGAGCAGCACGTGGCGTTCGTCTTAAGGTCGTTTGACCCCGCGAGAATGGCGCCGTAGTATTCGCGGATTTGGTCGTGGATGGAAAGGGTGGCGTCGGGGATTTGCGAGGTGTCGAGCGACGGCACAAGCTGCGCCGCCGCGAGCTTGCCTTTTGCGGTCTTCCCGCTATCCGCTTTTGCAGCCATGGCGGCCTAGCGCCCTTCGTCGGCCATACCGAAGCATTCCGTGAAGAACACCTGGCAGTCCAGCCCGTACTTGTCGCACACCATATCAAGCGCGTCGTCCATGATGCGCGCGAGCGGCCGCGCCTCGCACGTGGCGCGCGCGTTCACAATCATGCGCATGTTTTTGTGCTCGCGCAGGAACTGCTGCTCGTATTCGACGTCGTAATCCACGCCGATCAGCGACGCTTTATTGAAGTCGCCCTTGCCGGATGTCGCGAACGTCTTGAGGTGCGGAACGTTGCGTTTGCGCTCGATCAGCCCCATGCGGATCTCTTCGATCATGTCGTCGATCACGGCGTTCATGTCTATCTTGCTGTCGTCGATCGTCTTGATGAACAGGCGGCGATTGTACCATGTCAGCTTCGCCTCGGCCTGCTCGAATTCGTGCTGGTCGGACACCGAGAAGTTCTTCAGGTCGCTCAAACGCACAAGAATGTCGTCGACCACGGGTGCGATGCCCTCTTGATTGCGCGCAGAAATGCACATGACTGGCACGTCCGGCACCGCTTCTTTAAGGAAGGCATGCATGCGCTCCTGCTCGTCCGTGTCGAGCAGATCGCACTTGTTCAGAAGAACAAGATCGGCCTCTTCAAGCTGAAGTTTCAGCAGGTAGACAAGCTCTTCCGGAAGATTGATGTCGGCATGCTCGGGCATCAGCATGCGCAGCCTTTCGGGGTCGACGACCACGACAAACGGCGCAAGCGCAAACTCCCCTTGGTGGTTTGCCGCAAGCGTTCGATAGACGTGGTCAAGCGCGCCGACGCCGCAACCGGGAATGTCACTCATGACGAAGGTGGCGCTGTCGCGGTCGCGCAGCCTGCGCAGCTGGTCGACCAGGTTGTCCATCTGATAGCAAATGCAGCCGTTGGCGATTTCGGCAACGGTGCAGCCGCTTGTTTGCGTGAGCGAGGTGTCGACAAGGTTCGCGCCCAGGTCGTTTGCGATGATGGCGGGGGTGGTGCCACGCGCCTTGAGTTCGTTCGCGAGCGAGATCATGGTTGTCGTTTTGCCCGCGCCGAGAAAGCCGCTCACGACCATGAAGCGCAGCGCGCCTTCGGCTGCGTGTGCAGCGTCTGACCCTTCGACACGCGCGATCTTATTCGGCATGGCGTCGACACGCGAAGCCATTGGCATTGCATCCATCGTTGTCCTCCCCTGTGCGGTGCTTGCGGTGCCTTCCCCAAAAGCACCTTCCGCAGCTACTTCCTTAGCAGCAGCTCGCTTGCACCTCAATATCGTCTTCGTCACGCACGCCATCAAAATCGGGAGCCGTCTTGATAATGTGATCACCGTGGATGTCTCCATAGTGCACCGAGCGATCGCCCTGCACCGTGATGACCTGCGCGTAACGGCAGCCTTCAAGTCCTAGCACCGACACATTGTCGCACACGTGGCAGACCTGGTTCGCGGGAAATCTGATGTCCTTGTCATAGAGGAAGAAATCGGGATAATCGGGCAGGCTGCCGTCGTAGATGACCTCTTCGCCATAGTCTTCGCAATGGTCGCTCGTGAGCTCGGAATTCATGAGGCGCGAGGTGATAGTGGCGAAAGCGATGTCGGGATATTTCGCCTGCTCAGCGTCTGAAAGCGGCGTTTTCCATGTCATCACGTAGCGTGGGTCGTGAAAGCCGGCCTGCTGAGCCATGCGGCGGAAGTCTTCGATGAAGAGCGCGCCGGCGAGGCGTTCCGCGACGTTTTCGATGTTGTCCGACGTTGCGCGCGGAATGCGGCGGTCGGTGTAAATGTCTGTGAAGTACCACTCGCCCTGCGGCTTGAGAATGCGCTTGACCTCGGCGATGTAGGCGGCTTTGTCGGGCGACATGTTGAAGGTGCAGTTGGAAATGACGACGTCGGCGGTGTTGTCGGGGATGAACGAGAGGTCTTCCGGCACGCCTTCGACGAGCTCAACGTTGCATTGGTCGTAGCTGAACTGCTTGATTTCCTGGCCGAGGTACTTTTGCGCGACCGCGAGCTTGGCGGCGTCGGGCTCGACCGCGATGACCCTGCCGTTGGGGCCGACGAGCTGCGCGGCGAAATAGGTGTCGCGGCCGGTTCCTGCGCCGAGGTCGACGACGGTGCAGCCTTCGAGCAACGGGGGCATGGGAGAGCCGAACTCGTGGAAGGTGTTCTTGATCTCGCCGGCGATGTTGTAGAGAAGCGGGCGGGCGCTTTCCGGGATGGTGCCGTTGGCGTCACGCGTGCGCGCGGTTGCTTGGGGGTCTTTCGGCTGAGCCTTGGCAAGCGCGGCGTAGTAGTCTTTGTATGCTTGCGTGTGGGTGGGTTGGTTGGGCTGATTGGGCTGGCTGAGTTGGCCTGTTTTGCCTGCTTGTCCGACCTTGCGATAGCGCTCCGCGTAATCCATTGTTCCCCCTTGATTGAAGTTCTTGTGGTTGTCATACAGTTCTTGTGGTGGTCATATAATAGACTATATCTAATATATGATCTAGAACAATGGTGCGGTGGCCGCGATGAACGGCGTGCTTGTCAAAGGTATTCAATTATGTGGCTGACGTTGCGAAAGATGCCGTTGTTGTAAGCGCTTCGCGCATAAAATTACTGCGCGAGTTCGCCGCAGAAAAAAGTTTCAAGAGGTTCGTAAATCGCGCCGTCCGGATGAAGTTCACTCTTATAAAGCGTGATGCTCGACGCGTGTGTTGCATAAGGAAATGAAAGCGCGGGAAGCTCGGTCTTTGAGATATTCGCATGGCGAGCGATAGTGATGTGCGGCTTGAATGGCTTTTGGTCGAAAGGTATGTCGGCAATCTGCAGATTCTCGCGAACATTGTTTGCAAGATGGTTCATGTTTGCGTTTTCGGCGAAGCCGAGCCAAAGCGTTGCGTTATGGACGCGTCCGAATTTGCCAAGCCCGCTGGGGTCGAGTACAACCGGAGATGCCGCAGCCGCCGCTTTTTGAAGCGCCGTAGCTGCGCGGTCGATGTCGTACGGCGCAATCTCTCCAATGAATGCGAGCGTGATGTGGTAGTTCTCGGCGCGCATGAACTTCCCGGGAATATGCGCACGCAAGTCATGCGCAAGCTCGCGCAATTCTGCAACCAGTTCTTCCGGTATGTCAATCGCCGCAAATACCCTCATACCAAACAGGACAACGGGGACGTAGCTTATTGTCCCATTCTGGCAAAAAATAATGGGACAATGGGACAATAAGCTACGTCCCCGTTGTCCCACTCAATGTTTCGTTAAAAACCTTTTATCGTTTTTGGAAAAGCTCAATACGCTCGCCAGCAAGTCCGCGAACAAAAGCGATACGAGCAGGTGTCGGCGGCTCAGTGCTGAGATCCATATCCTGCGGCTCCATGTCGGCCGTTCCGCCCGCGGCAAGCGCTGCCTTGAAATCAGCATCGACATCGGTGCTGGTAAGGCCGATATGCTCGAAATGCCCATCACCTTCGCGCTCATCTTCGAAAATCTCAAGAATGTCGTCGCCGATGGTCAGCCAGCAAGCACGGCAATACACTTGGAATCTATCCAATTCCTTTGCGCCGAACGCCTCCTTGTAGAAGTTGATTGCCTCTTCGAAGTTCGGTGCAAGAAGCGAGACGTGGTCTATTCCCTTGATCATGCGCATTCCTTTCATGGTCTTTGGTTCATGATCGGTTGAATCAGCAATCTTGGCTCTTCCGTCGCCTTCGGCATTTCAACATACGCCCACGAACGGATACTAACCCGTGATTGCTCACTTCCATTATAGGCGGAAAAGCCCTCGCGCCCTTCCCAAAGTGGGACAACGGGGACGTAGCTTAATGTCCCGATTTGCTAGTTCGACACTTAGATCGGGACAACGGGGACGTAGCTTAATGTCCCGCTTTCATCCAATCGCGGGACAGCGCGTGAAGATTATTCTGCATTCATGCAATAATCAGTTTCAAGTTATCTTTTAGGCACTGTATTTTGAGGAGTTTTATATGAAATGCCCCCGTTGCCAAAGCGAGATCGAAGGCGATGCAGCGTTTTGCACAGCATGCGGATCTCCGCTCCAAGCCGACCATGCTTCTGCTGCCACGCCGCCTGCGACCGCTCCTGCATGCGCGGTAACTCCCGAACCTGCGCAGACCTCCTCGAGCGCGGAAACGCTTTCGCCGAAGACGGCACCGATTTCGCAAAATGCAACGGCTCCTCAAAAGAAGAGCAAAACAGGGTTTATCATCGGCATCATTGCAGCAATCATTGCAGTGATCATCATCGCCGCCGTCCTCTTTTTAGTCGTCTTCAACCCTGCTGCTTCGCAAGAAAACCCACCGAACAATATCGAGACAACAACGGAAGAAACTTCTGAAAGTTCAAGCAATGCAGCTTCTGCAGCTTCTCCAAATGAATACATCTACGAATATGTTTGGGGCACTATCGAACTTCCGAAAGAGCTTGATGAAATCATTTACTTCAAGGCGGCCGATCAAGGCCAAGGTCAGGATCCGGAAGGCACCGTCAACATTTACGACCGTGAAAGCGATGTGTTTATGGGCAAGATCTTCTACATCTTGCCGGAATACGAAAATGAGATGAAATCGGTCACCTATACGCTAGGTAATTCATATTTTGCTGGATCAACGCATGAGGTATTTCTTTCTGTCGCTTATGTGAATAAGGAAAACAAGAATATGCATTGGGGCGCGAACGACGGCGAGTTGTCTTTTGAGAAATACTGTCATATATCGCCTGAGGCATTTGGTGATTATATCTACCTCAAGACGTCAGAAGGATATGTTGCAGCAGATGTCCGGAATCGAAATGCACCGCAATCCAACTATAGCGCGGGAAACTATAGCGGGACACGCACGCCTTCTCCGACGCCGTTTTGGGGCATCTGGATTGGCGCATCAAAAGACAAATCCGAAATGGAACAGCTTGTAAACAAGGCACGCGCACAAGGATTTAACAATGCGGGCGTTTATATGACAAGCGATTGGTCTAATCTCAACAGCGAAACGTGGTATGTGGCAACAGTCGGCGAATATGCTTCCGAAAGCGCTGCAAACGCTGCCCTCCCGCAAGCGAAATCTTCAATTACTTCTTCTGCCTACGTTAAATACACTGGCAGTTTCAAAGGCTAATGCGGAAAGTGGGACAACGGGGACGTAGTCTGTTGTCCCGATCGAATAAAAAACGGTCTCCCGAAGGAGGCCGTTTTGTTTGTGGTGTTCGGAGGGGGACTTGAACCATCGGCACGC
>CAYPKC010000071.1:0-7486 GCA_964411215.1 uncultured Eggerthellaceae bacterium
ATGTGGTATTCGATTTGGATAAAGAGCCTGCAAGTTTGCGCAGAGCTTGCGACATAAGGCGGGCTTGAAGGCCGACAGAGGCATCTCCCATCTCCCCTTCGATTTCAGCACGAGGTACAAGGGCGGCTACCGAGTCGACAACAACGCAATCAATAGCACCTGAGCGAACTAACATATCGCAAATTTCAAGCGCCTGCTCACCCGTGTCGGGCTGTGATACTAACACCTCATCAATGTCGACCCCAAGACGTGCTGCATAGACAGGATCGAGTGCATGCTCTGCATCAATAAAAGCAACAATACCGCCAAGCGCTTGAGCCTCTGCCAGTATTTGCAAGGCAAGGGTAGTCTTGCCACTTGATTCTGGGCCAAAGATTTCAACGATACGCCCCCGGGGTACTCCCCCGATACCAAGGGCGATGTCAAGCGGAAGCGCTCCTGTTGGTATCGATCCAATACTGAGATTTGCTTCATCGGTACCAAGTTTCATAATTGAGCCTTGGCCGAACTTCTTATGTATTTGATCAGTAGTGCTTTTCAGTAACTCTTCTTTTGTTTGACCCATGTGTGCTCCTTTTAACTACTTTTGGGGTCTTCATACCTTTCATTATACGAACATTTGTTTGTACGTCAAGGCTTCATGACCACATTGGCTTTTAATTTTGATATGGGAAAACAATAACGGCTAAAGCTGGCAGATCTTTATCAGACATGTCTCTTTCTGGCATGCAACACGCATGCAAAATGTCTATTGCTCGCATGGCTTTATCTGCAGAGATTCAATTTGTTCTAAAAGCGCACGTAACGCATCGAAGGTCGTCGCCTTGCGTATCTCTTCCCTGGTGCCGCTGTATTGCATTCTTTTAACCTCAGTTAAGCCTTGCGCACATGTCGCAATAAAGACAGTACCCACCGGCTTTCCCGGCTCATCCCCCGAAGGTCCCGCTATGCCGGTCACAGCTACCGCAATATCGACACCGAGCTCACGCGTTGCACCTTCGGCCATTTCGCGGGCGCATTGCTCATTAACGGCACCTTCCGTTTCCAAAAGATGTTCATTAACCTTAAGCACGTCATGCTTGACGGACAGGGCGTAGCTCGCAACACCGCCCAAAAAGCAGGCAGACGATCCTGCAATCGAAGTCAAGGCACAAGAAATCATGCCGCCGGTAAGGCTTTCTGCCGTGCCAAGGGTTACCTCATGTGCGCGTGCTGTGTCAATAACCCGCTGAGTGAGTCCAACAATGTCCGCACTGTCGCAAGGAGCGCTCATCTCAGTTGCTGCTTCAGACGCGCAAACTTCTTGTGTCTTTTGAGCATCATGAGACTTCTTGGGGAACAAGAGGGGGCGCGATTTAGCAATGTAATCAAGCATGGAGAGCACCGTCAACACCAAGGCAATGATCATGACGGTCCATGAAATGATGTACTGAGGATTCGTGACGACTGATTCAATTGTTGCGGTATACATGTGGTCTTTTAAAAGGAACAACACGATCGCGATAATCTGAAAGACGGTCTTGGCTTTGCCATACCAACTTGCCGCAATCACAACACCTTTTGTTGCGGCTACCATGCGGATGCCTGAGACAATAAACTCGCGAATCAAAATGATGAGCACCGGCCAGGACGGTATGACATCCAGCTCAACGAGCGCAATCAGCGCAGCGGCAACAAGAATCTTATCTGCCAAAGGATCGAGAAACTTTCCAAAATCCGTTACTTCATTACGGCTTCGTGCGAGATATCCATCGATCCAGTCAGTACAAGAAATAATGATAAAGACACCTGTCGCTATATAGGCTTTAATTTTGTTCGTGACGATGTCGTGAATGCCAAACCATTCTGGCCACGGACTCAAAACGATAATGACAAAAACGGGCACCAAGCAAATTCTGACAAGCGTGACAATATTGGCAGGCGTCCAGATACCTCTCTCTTTCGTCTCGCGCATCTTTTCTGTCATACGACAACGCCTTCCATATCGTAGAGAAACGTATCTTCAATACGCACGTTGACGATCTCACCCACGTCTCCCCTATCGACGTAGGTCACTCCATCGACTTCAGGTGCTTGTATGAGCGCGCGCCCGTATCGCTGACCGTCTTCTTCAACACCCTCAATGAGTACCGGATATGTCTTTCCTATCCGCTCATTAATGAGTTGTGAGCTGACGGCGTCGCACAGCGTGCGAAGCGTTTGCGCACGATATTCTTTTTCATCTTCGTCGATCTGTCCTTCAAGCAAAAACGCTTTCGTGCCTTCTTCGCGCGAATAGAGAAAGACGCCGACGTAATCGAATATGCCCTCTCCTGCAAATTCAACAAGCTGGTCAAACTGCTCTTCGCTTTCTTGAGGAAATCCAGCAATGAGCGTGGTGCGCAAAACTGCATGAGGAAGCTTCTCATGAATCCGCGAAAAGAGCTGCTCAAAAGATTCTTTCGAGCCTTTTCGATTCATGAGGCGAAGAATATCCTCATCTATATGCTGCAGCGGTATATCGAGATACGGCGCAACATGGTCATGCTGTTGCATGACCGATAAAAGCTCATCGGTAATACCTTCTGGTTGTATATACATGACGCGGAACCACGTATCGGGATACGCTTTTGCAAGATGGTCGATAAGGGAGGCAAGAGAATAGTTGCCCTCAAAATCTTCTCCCCATCTCGATGTATCTTGCGCAATGAGCACAATCTCTTTGGCGCCGCGTGCAATCTGGCTCTCTACATCTTTTGCAATATCTTCATAGGTGAAGCTATGATACCGGCCGCGGATGAGTGGAATCGTGCAATACGAGCACCATCGATCACACCCATCAGAAATTTTTACATAGGCAAAGGTGTGCCCTTTTGTATGTTCTCTTTGCTCACGAGACTCTTCAACGTCTTTCGATGCACAATCTTGTAAGGGAGGCACGCCGTCTCTATGCGCAAACATATCCTCAAGCACATCTGCGATGCCTTTTTCCGACGCACACGGAACAAAGGCTGCTACCTCAGGCAGCTCTTGCGCGAGATCTTCTCCATAGCGGGCAGGAAGACATCCTGCAACGACAACGAACGCATGACGTGATGCTGCTTTCGCAGCTTCAATCATGTCTAGTATTTCATCAATGCTTTCTTCGGTTGCCGCTTGAATGAACGAACAGGTATTGATGATGATGGCATCGGCATCTTCAAGATTCTCAGTAATGCAAAAGCCTCTCTTGACAAGCGACTCTGCCATAGTGGCAGAGTCGACTTCATTTTTTGCACAGCCTAAGGTAGAAAAAAATATGTTTTTGCTTTGATGCAAAGCTCTGCCTTATAGCAGCACTAGCTCAATTAGCGGTAATTGACATATTGCAGAGGAATACCGTAATCCTGCTGCTTCAGATGAGCGATAACATCTTGCAACGTATCACGTGAGGCTGATGAGACGCGCAGCTTGTCGCCCTCTATCTGAACTTTGATCTTCATCTTAAGATCTTTAAGCTCTTTGTTAATCTTCTTTAACGTGACTTCATCGATGCCGCTGACAATGTTGCCGGATTTCTTCACGCGACCGCCAGAGACTGATTGAGGGTCGCTCCATTGGATAGCCTTCAAATCTATGCCGCGCTTTATGAGCTTGGAGTTGATGATATCGATAATTTGATTGCACACAAAATCAGAGGGGCCGACGACCGTCATTTCATGCTTTTGCTTATCAAGTTCAATCTCAGCATCGGCATCTTTTAAGTCATAGCGCTGTGACAATTCCTTTTTTGATTGCTGAAATGCATTATCAACTTCTTGCATATCAACTTGTGAGACAACATCAAAACTTGATTCTTTTGCCATAACGCTTCCTTTCTGATCAGTTATACCTTATGCCCTCGAAGATGAACTCTTCGAAGAGGATGATGAAGACGAGGACGAACTTGATAAAGATGATGAGCTTGCAGCAGATGAACTCGATGAAGAACTGCTATCCATGTTTTCCTCTTCCCATGCTGCCAATATCTCACTGAAATCTACGGTATAGGAATATTGTCCTTTGTTGCCATCCTTATGGAGCTCAACTTCTTTATTGTCAACAGTTAGTTTAACGGCATTAGGGACAGCCGTGACAAATTTCAAGGTTCCTGTCACATCGTAGGTTTGTGTATCGGGGCCTTCCACCACGCCGGCAAAAGACGGTTTCTCAGAACCATTCTGATATATCTCGATCCAGGCCTTTTTGCCTTCTAAGACTTCGTAGACAAATTTCGCTTCACGCGGGGCAACTTTAGTCTCGGTTACTTGATTATCGTCTTCAGGAGAAGAGGTATCCGTAAGCCCTGAGATCGGGATATCGGGTACATCATCTTGCGCTTGCTTGCCGCCGTTTAACACCACGACCAAAATAATGATGAGAAGCACGGCGACAATGGCAATGCCGATCATGACCGGCATATTCATGCCGCCAAGGCTGAAGGTCTTGCCGCGTTGCTGGTTATTCTGCGCATAAGGAGGCGTTGAGCCGATAGTCGAAAACGAGCGGGGTATCTTCATGTCCCCTTTGCCGCGACCCTGATTAAAAGAGGCAACAACAGAGCCGAATCCCTGTGCGACGCGCGATGGCCGTCTTTCCTGATCTTGGGCGTTGTTAGTAAATCGCGAGCCGCGTGATGAGCGGTTTTGCGATCGCCTTTTCTGGTTTAAGGAAAGCGAGGTTTGATCATCGGCATATCTTCTGCCCCGTGAGGATTCAGAACGCTTGCCCGATGAAAGCCGTGCGCCGCCAAGATCGCGTCCTGCGCTCTCTGAACGCGATGCGCGCGACTGTCGAGACGACCTGCCCACATGTTCTTCTGGCGCATAGCCTGAGCGTGTGCGCTGTCGAGACGATGCACTGCTAGCACGCTGTGTTCCTGCTTCAAAGTAGTGAACTTCGTCTAAAAACATATCAGCGATGAGCTGCTCATCAAGGTTCAGAGCCCGGGCATAGGCGCGCACCATGTTTTTTGCATAGCCTCTTGCCGGCATGCGGTCAAAATCGGCATGCTCGATCGCTGATAAAATGTCGGGGCGGATGTGGAGCCTTCGCGAGAGCGAGGTCAAATCCATACCGGAACGCTCACGCTCATTGCGTAGTATCTCACCGTATGATCTATCCTGCGTCAATGCTCACGAGCTCCCGTGTTCGCTAATCGTTTTCCTCAAACGCCTGAATCGTTGCAAGCTCCATCTCATCGACTAAAACCTCGCGAGGTTTTGAGCCGTTTGCAGGTCCGACAACGCCAAGGTCTTCCAATTGATCCATTATACGCCCAGCTCTGGCATAACCTACCTTCAGGCGCCTTTGAATATTAGAAGTCGACCCCATCTTGCTTGAAACGGTGATTTCAGCAGCCTCCCACACAAGCGGATCTAAATCATCGCGGGCACTTCCCCCTTGAGGATCAGTAGCACCTTGAGTATAGAGGTTTGTTTGCAGAATTTCGTCGTGATATTCCGGCACACTCTGCTCGCGAATCACATCGACCACAGCATTGATTTCTTCTTCAGAGACGAAGCATCCTTGAATGCGTTGCGGCTTTGCCAGCTCCGGCTTTGACAGGAGCAGATCTCCTAATCCAATCAGGCTTTCCGCACCGGGAGTATCTAAGATGACACGAGAATCGATGCCTGAGGCAACATTAAACGCAATACGATTAGTGATATTTGCTTTGATAAGCCCGGTCACGACATTTGTTGATGGGCGCTGGGTAGCAACAATAAGATGGATGCCGGCTGCACGAGCAAGCTGGGCGATGCGGCTGATAGAGAGCTCGACTTCTTTGCCGATGTTCATCATAAGATCAGCCAGCTCGTCGATGATAATGACGATATAGGCCATCTCTTCAAGCGGCTCTTCTTGAACCTGCACAAACGAACTTTTGCGCGTACCTTCTTCAGACGAATCACTTTCTTTTTCGTTTTGCTTCTCTTGTTCTTCTTGCGCTTTCAGCTCATGCACTTTTGCATTGTATTGGCTGATATTCCGAGCTCCCAGCTTGCTGAAAATCTTAAGCCTGCGCTCCATTTCAGCAACGCCCCAGGCAAGCGCGCTTGCAGCTTCTTTCGGCTCTGTCACGACGGGGACATACAGGTGCGGAATGCCGTTATACGGTGTAAACTCAACGCGCTTCGGGTCGATCATGATAAACCGCACCTCTGAAGGCGTTGCGCGCATGAGTATCGACATGATCATGGCGTTGATAGCAACCGATTTGCCTGAACCGGTGGTACCGCCAATAAGAAGATGAGGCATCTTGGCAAGGTCGGAGACAATTGATCTGCCTTCCACATCCTTGCCGATAGCGATTTGAAGCGGACCTTCTGGCGCGTCTTCTAATACATCGGCAAGATACACAGATTCTCGAACGGCATTGGGAACCTCGATGCCAACATAGTTTGTACCGGGAACAGGGGCAAAGATTCTCACCCCTGGAGCGGCAAGCGCTAAGGCAATATCATCGGTCAGCGCTGTGATGCGGCTGACACGGACTCCCGCCGGTAGGTCAACTTCAAAAAGGGTGACGGTAGGACCGGCGATCCAGTCAACGACCTGAGCATCTATGCCGAAATCATGCAAGACCACATGGAGCCGTTCGGCAGTTGCATCCAAGCCGGCAGTGGCATGTCCATCTTTCTTTGAGCGCTTTTGCTTTTTGAGCAACGACATACTGGGCAATTTGAATCCATCAAGAGGCGTTGGCATTGAACTTGATGCAACTGCCCGCGCTTTCTCTTTTGCCTTCCGCGGATTTGAAGATTGCACGTCTTTCTTTTCGCGTAGTGCGCTGTCGTCTTTGCGCTTTCTGCTGTTCAAAGGACGCGTCATTGACGGCTCGTCTGCTGGATCAGGTATAGACTGTTTGCGTGCACGAGGATTATGCGAGCTTGCGCCCAATTTCCTAGTAGCTTCAGGCGGCAACGTATCATCTTCAACCTGAATGCGTCCGCGAGCTCTTTCGTCTAAGACCTGCGTGTACGCTTGATCGGTGGTATCAAGATACGGAAGCGCTTGAAGGTGAGCCGTCCTCTCAGAATCTATGCTCCCTTGGCTTGCTTGAGGCACCAGAGGTTGAAAGTATTCCTGTGCATCAGGATAGGGTTTGCGCATACCGCGTACGGGAGAGCCGATGGGTGTTGTGATATTCGGGTCAAAATTCGGATCTTCTCCCATAGATTCTAGATACTCTCTATAGTCAGCAGGACTTCCGTCTTGTCCCTCATAACGACGAACGCGTGCAAATCCCCTTGATGCCGACGTGTTTTGCGAGTTTTGCTGGCCCATAAGGGAAAAGCCCTTGCGACGCCCGCGAACAACATCAATGAGACGCGTGATGGAGAAACCGACAATAAGGATGCCGATAAGCATGATGCCGAGCAATATAACGCCCGATACCAAGCGCCCCAAAAACAAAATGCCGACATAAGCTATGGCAGATCCGATATAGCCGCCGTAGCCTGTGAGCGTGTATTCGCTGAAAAGA
>CAYPKC010000072.1:0-7434 GCA_964411215.1 uncultured Eggerthellaceae bacterium
TGACCTGCTCGAGTTCCGCTTGGGTAATATCTTCGGGCGCATGGTATTCAACCACCGCTATGCCAAGCGTCTTTGCCTGCTTGATTGCTCCTTTTGCATAAGAGATATCGTCTTTGCGATCCCCTATTCTCACGATTGCAAGGTTGGGAACAATGCCGGCTTCATGCAAGCGCTCGATTCGGGTTTTCAGATCCGCCGTAAGTGCTTCGACAACAGGATCGCCTTTCAGGATATGCACCGTGCTCGCATCTTTCACGTGGTTTGCTCCCTTAGCTCTTCTTGTGCGATCGCAGTGAGCAGATTGCGTGCCTCATTTGAAAGGTTTTCTGCAATGCTTCTGCGCAATCGCCTGCGCGGTCAGCAGAAATTCTAAGGATTCAGGATACCGTACGCAACGTCAGCTCCATAGAGCTTTCCGAAAACGTAACGGTTGGCTGATGCTTCGCTTGGCACATAAACGAGATCGTCCTTAAGCGATATGCCTTCTGCCAAAGGCGGCGCGAGCACATCTTCGATAAGCGCTTCTTCATCAACAAAATACAGCGGCGCCTCTCCAGCTTTCGTATCAAACGTTGACAGATACTTGCTCTGTACCAGCTTGGCGGGATCGTATATCAAGAGGTGCGATGGCGTGACCCCGAAAGACGTGGAAAAGATAAACCGGCCTTCCGCATCAACGCAGAATCCTTGGACATTTTCTGGGATGGAATAGACGCGTACAGGCGACTCCCCTATCCCAAACGGTGCCTGTTCGTCGAGCTCATATTCATACATCAAGGCGAAGTTCGCCGTGCCATCAGGCGTGGTGAAATGATGGCTCAACGGCGTGTCGTAGAAGAAAGGATGATAGAACTCCCCTATAAAAAGCTTGTTGTTATCGATAGTCATAAAGGCCGGGAATATGCCGAGATCGCGCTTTCCCTGCGCGCGGATGACATCGCCATCTGCGGCGTTCAGAACGTCATTGAGCGCGAGCACGTAACAACCATTGGCGCTGGTGAGGTAGAGGTAGTTCCCATTAATGGCCACCGCGGCGCCATGGCCTTTGTAGAGGGCGTCGTCGGGCTGTTGGATGACAAGTTTCTTGTACGCTCCGTCTTTTGTACCGACATAGATGGGAGACGGCAGATCATTTCCCATGTATCCGCTGAATATCCAGAGATCGGTGTTGGGAATATGCACCATGTCTTGCGGGTCGAAGTCTTCGCGGATACCCGGAATGAGGAACGAGTCTTTCACGCGCGAAAAGAATACCTCGCAGGATTTATGCACATAGGTATAGAGGGCTATTGAGAGCGTTGCGATAATACCGATGGTGATACCGCCGGCAATGGCAACTATTTTGAGAGTGTTCGCTTTTTTGCCCATAACGCACTTCTTTCTTGCTTGTGCTTTTTCGCGATGCTGCTCGCTGTTCGCGACATTGTCCGCCATGCGTGGCGCTACTCGCCTTTTACAGCACTTTTCGTCATTCGTGGCGCTGCTTCTTGGAATACTCACTATAGCTTGCTTGAAGGGTTCACTATAGCGTTCAATCGAAAGCTGACACTGCGCGGTGATAATGAGGTAACGAAACTGGCGCTCTCGTGTGCTATGAGAGGCCCATTTGGTCGTGCCTGTTGCGCTGCGCGCGCCTGATTTTACTCTGCAGCAGAACGTGGAAGCTTCATATAGTCGCGCATCTCGTCAAAGCCGAGCCTCTTATAGAGGCGTCTTCCCGCTTCTGATGTTTCAAGGTAGATCTTCTCGGCGCCCCACGTATGCGCTTCATTGATAAGCCACTCAGCTACCTGCGTGCCAACGCCGCGACCTTGGTATTCAGGGCGCGTATAGACATTCATAAGGTAGGCGCATTTGCCACTTGCGTTATCGGGAGACGGCATTTCCCTATAGAAACACACACCGCCACAACCGACGATCTGACCATCAAGGATGGCAAAACATGCACGGTGCGAACCTTCTGGAATGGCACGGAGGTAATAGGCGCGGTTTTCGCGTGCCAGATCTTCTGCAACCTGGCGTGGTGCAAGCGAAAACACTTCTTTGAGCACCCTCATGCGCCACTCCATCAGGGTGTCGATCTCGTCGATGCCGGCTTGTCGTATCTCAATGCTCACGCGCACTCCTCATGACGATCGGCAGCTTTGTGTAGTCTGGCTTCCCGTTGGCATTGAGCGGAATAGCGGGAATGCGCACAAAATAGGAAGGAATCATAAAGTCGGCCAGGCTTTTTGCAAGCTCTTTGCGCAGTACGCGCTCGCTGACTTCATTGCCATCTCCCACCACATACGCCGTGAGAAAGACCGCGTCATCGCTGTCGGTATGAGCCCGTACCAGCGCTTGCGAAACGCCGGTGCACGCATTGAGCGCATGCTCCACTTCGGTAAGCTCAACGCGCTTACCATCAACCATCACTTGCGAATCAAGCCGATGCAAAAAGGCAATGTTCCCATCGGGAAGCCGATAGCCGACATCTCCGCTTCGATACATGGTAGTGCCATCGGGCAGGTGCTCAAACGCGCGGTTTTCTTCTGTCCGGCCACCAATGTATCCCTGCGACACCCCGTCGCCCAAAATGCACAGCTCTCCCGGCGCCCCCGCTTGCACCTCTTCGCCTTCGGGATTCAAAATGCGTACCTGCACTCCTTTGACCGCCTTGCCAATGGGGTAGGTTCCGTCCGCTAAAGGCGCAGCGTCGTTGCAACGGAAATACGTAGCGCACACCGTGGTTTCAGACGGTCCGTACGTGTTGTACACATCCACCTGGCCGATGAGTTTGTCTACATAACGGCCGCGCAGAACATCGCCGCCGCTGATAAGCAGCCTGAGTGATTTCGGCACGGTCGGCAGCGCATTCATTTCTGCCAGCAGCCGAGGGAAACCGCTTACGATGGTCACTCCATGCTCTTCCACAAACTGCATAAGCTTAGTTATGTTGTCACGGACAGACGCGGGAGGAATCGCAATGGCCGCTCCTGCCAACAAACTCGCAAAGACCTCTTCGACAAAAATATCGAACGTGCAAACCGAGTATTGCAGCATCACGTCGTGCACGCGTGGCGAAAACTCGTTCGCAAAAGCTCTTACGTAATGGCAAACGTTTGCATTCGTAACGCAAATGCCTTTGGGGCGTCCCGTTGTGCCCGAGGTATAAAGCACATAAGCGGGATCCTCTGGCGAAATCTCGTGCTGCGCCTGTTCGCTCTGGGAAAGATTGGCGCACAATTCGCAATCGAGGATCTGGATCGGAATGTCTTCGAACATGCTTTTGTAAGAGCTTTCGGTGAGCACCACTTCGGCGCCGGATTCTTGCATCATGAAGCGGATGCGCTCGACGGGAAACGTTGGCTCTGCCGGCACATACCGCGCACCTACTTTGAGGGCAGCCAACATGGCAGCTATCATTTCTGCCCGATGGCTCATCACAATACCGACGGTCTTCACGTCTTTTGGAAGGAATGATGCAATCGCCGAAACCAAATCCGAAAGCTCCCCAAAGGTAAGGCTTCGACCCTTTTCGATAATTGCTATGTTGTCTTTGTTCTGTTGAACGGTTTTTTCAAACAGCCCGTATATGGTGTTATCAGATGGCAAAACTACCTTCATTTCTTTGGTACGACCGCTGCAGTCGGCGTTTTCTTCGGGTCGAAAGAAGCGTGATGTATCAACTCGCGAAGGCGCCGCGCAGCTTCAAGATTGACCTTGCTTTTGCGGTGATCTATCAGCGTCAGCATGTTTTCTGTATCTTTTGGCGCAAGCCCTTCAAAGCGAATAATGTCTGTGTCGTGCGAACAATTGACATAGGTGGTGCAATCAAGGTGCTCCACGAACGTGCGAATCTCCTCGATCATCTCCATTTCACTGGGCGGAACCCAGCGCCCTGCCTCAATGTCTTCTGCAAGCTTCCAGTTGGAACACGGCGTAATACAAACGACAAGGACATGGTCAGGCTCGGCTTCGCTGAACGCCTTTGCTGTCGCAAGAGCATTTTCCTGTCCTTTGCCTGCTCCAGCCATTCCCACGAGATAGAAATACGAGAAATCGATGCCCGCTTTGTGAAGACGCTTTCCTTGCTCAACTACATCAGCGGCAGTGTGACCCTTGTCCATAAACGCGAGTGCCGGATCGTAACCGCTTTCAGCGCCGATCGACAGCTCATTGACGCCGTATGATTTCAAAAAAGCCAGGTCTTCATCGCTTTTGTTCTTGATATCTGCGATGCGGCAAAAGCCCCCGAAGCTGATCACATCAGGCAGCTTCTCTTTGATTCTGTCGAGCAGCGGGATGAGCTTTTTCATGGGCAGCGAATAAGGGTTGCCGCCGATAAGGTTCAACCGGCGCTGATCGGAGCGGACGATATGGGAAAGCTCTTCAAGGTCTTCTTCTATTTCCTCTTCAGGCGCCATAGCAAATGGTTTGTCATGGAAGATGTTGCAAAACCGGCATCTTCCGTGCGTGCATCCGTCAACGATGCGCAGCATCGGCACGCCCATGACCGAAGGTGTCTGGTGTTGGGGTCCTTTAATGTGCATCTGGAACCTTCCTTATACTCACGAGCCTCTGATTGTTTCGTAGCTGATGGTTGCGCAGCTTGCGCTGGCGAGAGGTTTATCCGTGATTGTACTGCTGTGCGTGTGCTACTCAGCTAGCTCATTTTATGCCGCGTGCCTTGTTATCCGTGATTGTACTGCCTTGCGCGCACGTATGCATCAACATCTGCCATGCCGAAATATTCTGCCAAAACCTTATCAATTTCTTGAGGAAGAAGTTCGCGGATCGTCTTCTTTCCCTTGTCGCGGATGGTGAGCACGCCGTCTTTGAGTCCACGATACCCTTCTGCCGTGCGGAGATTGACTATTTCATGATCGCGAAAAAGCGTACCGGGCTTGGAGCAAAACTCATTCAATGCTTCAAAATCTTGATCATCGGAAGATGCCGTACAAACTTCAAGCTCTATTTGACGATGCGCAGCAACACCGTCATCGTAAGTATCAAGACTTCCTTGAGTTACACGCTCAATCCTCCACCAAGATTTGCCCTGATCGATAGCTGCAAAAACCTCACCAGCAATCAGTTGATCGCCGGTCTCTGCAAGGACAAGTGTACTGGGCGCCATTGGTCCCCCAAAACCAACATCCAGAAAGAGGATTTCGCCTTCAAGATCAGCAAGTATACCTCTATGATTGACAGGCATTCTCTCTTTCCTGCCACGAACCGCACGGCAGAGGACGGGGCGCACATGAAATCCAAGCGCCGTCAGCAATTCGCCAAAGAGCTTATTAAGCTCAAAGCAATAGCCTCCTAGACGACGCTCAACAATCTTATCGAAGAGCGTCTCTGTCTTAAGCGATGGCGCTCTTCCGCTGCGATGCAAAGTAACCGTTTCGAAAGGAATGCTACATTGATGAGCAAAAACAAGCCTATCTAGCACTTCTTTCTCTATTTTTACATCATCTTCAAATCCCATTCGCTGAAGATATGCTTCAGCCTGCTTGTCATTAAGCATAAAAACCTCTTGCCAATATAACAAGGTCTTCTACTAACGCTCTGCTACATACGGGAAGACTATGCGTTTGATCATCGTTTACCCTTGATGCATGGTTTGAACGTTGCTACACAGTATACGGAATCAAAACGAAGAAATTACTTCATGTCAAAGTCGCCGAAATAAAATTGCATCCCCTTCTGTGACCTTATTATCCTAGCGGCGTTTAAACAACAACCTGATGTTAGGAGGGATGAAACGATGTATGCAGATCTTAAAGGTAAGACTGCGATCATCACAGGCGCAGCAACAGGACTTGGACAAGGAATTGCGAAGAGATTCTTAGATGAAGGAATGAATGTGGTGATCAACTACCATTCTAATATCGGAGAAGCTTGCAATCTCGCATCGAGGTACAACGATGGAGCCATTGGCTTTGGCTGCGATGACGAGAAAGAAGCTCTCGATTCTTTGAACAAGCTCGCTCAAAGTGATGGAGAAGGCAAACGAGCCGTTGTTGTTCAAGCAGACGTTTCCACTGAAGAAGGCAATAAGAAGCTCCTTGCCACAGCACTTGAACATTTCGGCGGCGTCGATATCTGGGTGTGCAATGCCGGTATGGAAATTCAATCGCCCAGCCACAAAATTCTGATCGATGATTGGAACAAGCAAATCGGCATCAATCTCACCGGCGTGTTCATTGGTGCACGCGATGCGATTAACTACGCCATTGAGAGCGGCCGCTCCATGAACGTGATTGTCATGTCGAGCTGCCACGACCACATTCCGTGGGGCACGTACGCTGCTTACACGTGTTCGAAATTCGCGGTCACCGCTTTGGTGCAAACCTTAGGAAGCGAGTATGGCTACATTTCCGCAGAGTCCGGCGGCAAGCAATCCATTCGCATTAACGCGATATCCCCGGGTGCCATTAACACGCCTATCAATAAGAAGCGTTTTGAAGATAAGGAACTCTACGACAATACCGTCTCTATGATCCCCGTTGGCCGCGTCGGGGAAGTTCACGAGGTCGCAAACACTGCGGCATTTTTAGCCAGCACCGAAGCGAGCGGCTATATCACAGGAACCTCTATCAATATTGATGGGGGACTGGGATATGGAAGCGCTTTCTCTAACGGAGAAGGCTAGGTGATCGACATGACGACGAAACTCCATTCCCCATCCGATACCCATTCCGCTTCCACTTCCCATTCTTCTTCGACTTCGACTCCGCCTGCGCCTTCGCCGCAAGCGACTACGAAACTGCCTGATCGCAAGCATTACAACGTAGATGGAACCATCGGTTTCACGGAACCCTTCAGCGACAACGGTACGGGAACCGATTATTCAAATGCTGACATAAAGAGAAATCCAAAACTTTCTCAACCAGGGAAAGACACGCGATTCGATATCGACGAATATGGCGGCAACAAAGTACTTCAACGCAAATACGAACTTGCATCCAAAGAATCGAGACTCAATATCCTCTACCCAGAACTTCCGGAATGTTGCACTTCCATTCCGCCTAGTAATGCCAAGGAAGGTAAAGGGAAATGGATGGATTTACGCCATACCTATCACATGGTGCGCAAGCTTCTTTTTTCATGTATCGGGATTGTGATACTGTCCCTTGGTATCGCCGTATGCAGGATCGGCAATGTCGGCGTGGATCCCTTCACTGCTATGAATATGGGATTTTCCGAAAGCCTTGGCATGAACTTTGGAACATTTCAGCTCATTGTCAATGCGGCAATTCTTGTTGCGATATTCTTTATGGACAAATGGCTGATCGGCATCGGAACGGTTGTGAATATGGTAGCTGTCGGCTATCTCATTGAGTTCTTCGAAAGCCCGCTCTCTGCGCTTCCCGCCTCAGAAGGTAACATCTTTGCTATGGGGGTCTATCTTGTTGCAGGAACCCTCCTCTTTACGCTCGGCGTCAGTATCTA
>CAYPKC010000073.1:0-7423 GCA_964411215.1 uncultured Eggerthellaceae bacterium
CGATGTTTAACAGGGTTTATGTTTTTGAAGGCGTGTCTTCACTCAAAAGAGCTATACGAATTACCATCTACGTAACACTTGTGGACAGAGGCGGTTACGTCCAAAACTATCCATTCGCATTACGTTTTGGTATGTTTGAATAATACCTATGGCAAAAGACAAGAAACAATCGCTCACGCTTCGAACGCTTCATTACTATTGGATAGCCACAAAGCGTCATCTGGGGCTCTTTATTACTGTCATTCTTTCTACCATCGGTTTTGTCGGCTTTTTAACCTATGGAAACCCTTATGTCATGAGCCTGATTGTCGACAGGGTGAGCGAAGGCCCGGTTGCACCTGATCAGGTATTTCACGTATTCGGCCCCTACATCGCAGCGCTTATCCTTATCAATCTGTGCGGGCAAGCCTGTAGCAAATTGCAAGATTATTCGAATTGGAAGCTTCAGATTGCCGCGAATTACGATCTTGCCACCATGTGCTTTGATACGTTGTCAAATCAGTCCATGACCTTCCATTCAAATAGATTCGGAGGCACCCTTGTTTCCCAAACCAGCAAATTCATGAGTGCCTATACGCTCCTTGTCCAAACCATTACCTTTCCTTTTTTGCCGGTGATATGCTCAATTGTCTTTACGTGCTCAATCCTGCTTCCCAAAGTTCCTCTGTATGTAGCGGTGCTCATGATTCTGCTTGTGATCTATGCGAGTGTGTCCTACATCATGTATAAGCGCATTTTGCACTTGAACGAAAAGGCCGCCAGTGCGCAAAACCAACTTTCTGGCGAGCTATCAGACGCGGTTACCAACATTTTGGCCGTCAAAACCTATGGACGGGAAGATTTCGAGCGCGCGCTTTTCGATACGGCAAACCGGGAAGTCGTCGCGCGCGATTCGAAGCGTATGAAAGCATCCTTTACGCGAGGAGTCGTCACTGCCTGCATCACGCTTGTCATTATGAGTGTTGTGACCGTATTCATCTCCGGGGGCAATGCGTGGTTCGGCATTTCAGCCGGCACGTTGGTCATTATGTTTACCTATACGTATACGCTCACCAATCAGTTCAATTTCATCAACACCGGTCTGCAACGCTTCAACCAGGCTTTTGGTGATGCAAGCGGCATGACTGCTGTCCTTGATGAGCCGACGCTTGTGGCAGACGCGCCTGACGCAACAGCGCTCGTGGTCACTTCAGGCGAGATTGATTTTGAAGGCATCAATTTCTGGTACCCGGATGGCTCGGACGACAGGCAGGTCTTTAGCGACTTCGAGTTGCATATTCCAGCAGGCCAGCGCATTGGCCTTGTCGGTATGAGCGGTGCTGGCAAAACTACCTTGACGAAGCTCTTGTTGCGTCTTGCCGATATCCAAGAAGGCCATATCCTTATCGATGGTCAAAATGTCGCAGACATAACGCAAAAAAGCCTTCGCCAAAATATTGCCTATGTGCCGCAAGAATCCCTTCTGTTCCATAGAACGATTGCCGAAAACATCGCTTATGGCAAACCTGACGCAACCATTGAAGAGATTCGTGAAGCTGCGCGCTCGGCAAATGCCCTTGAGTTCATAGAAGAGTTGCCGCAAGGCTTTGATACGATCACCGGAGAGCGGGGCATTAAACTTTCAGGAGGCCAGCGCCAACGTATTGCCATCGCTCGCGCCATGCTTGCCGATGCGCCCATATTGGTGTTAGATGAAGCGACCAGCGCTCTTGACTCGGAGTCAGAAGCGGCTGTTCAGGAAGCACTTGCACGCTTGATGGAAGGCAGAACAGCGATCGTGGTTGCGCACAGGCTGTCAACCGTTGCGAGCTTAGAGAGGATTGTCGTCCTTGACCACGGTAAGATCGTAGAAGACGGGCCCCACGCCGAGCTCATAGAACAAGCAGGCCCTTACGCGAAGCTCTGGAATCGTCAGACAGGAAACCGCCAGATGCTCTCTCTTCAAGACGAAGAAGTGGCAGATGAGGCAGAAAACACCCATGACAGAGACTACTAAACGTCGCGAGGGGATTTTCCATCAACACATCCCCATGACCATAACTGACTGGCTTGTGGATGTTGTCATTGCGGCGGGCGCCTTCGGTTTTGCCATGATGCAAATGTCGCTGTCAGCACAGCTTTTTGTCCCCGACGATTTTACGAGGCGCATTCTTGGCATCCAGTCAGTTGTGCCATCACTTTTCGCCATGGTTGCCGCTGGTATTACGTGTGTGCCGCTCATCGCGCGAAGGCGCTTTGCATGGCCGGTCTTCATAGCAGTCTTGCTGTTGTGGATGTTTTTTGACTGGGTCTGCGGTTTGCAATCGTTGTCGCTCGTCTCTCCGCTGGTGGCGCTGTTTACCGTTGCCTACGAACGCGGGCGTCAAGAAGCCTTTATTGCAGGCAGCATTACGCTTGTGATAGCACTGCTTGCAGGCCTTGGGGGCGAAACAATGCGTTTTTCCGCCCTCTTCATATTCCAAAACATCACGTTTGTCATAGCGGTCACGCTTGCGGGGTACGCGCTGCACACGCGTCAAGAATACTTGGAAGAGGCGCAGGCCCGAGTCCAAGAGGTAGAGCGTTTGCGTATCAGTGAATCCAAACGCGCGTATGAAGCAGAACGTACGCGGGAGTCAGAAGCCTCGCGGCGCGTCGAAGAAGAGCGGGTACGTATTGCGCGCGAGGTGCATGATATAACCGCGCATTCCTTATCGGCAGTAAACATTCAAGCGACAGCGGCCGAGCGCCTTGTGGACAGCGATCCAGAGGCGGCGAGGCAAGCCATGGGGGAGGTGCGCAAGATCTCAAAAACGTCTTTAGAAGATATTCGTGCCATGATCTCGGTGTTGCGCGCCAAAGATGAAAGCGATGGGCGCGCGCCCACCGTAGGAACAGAGTGCATAGGGGATTTGGTCAATTATTTAGAAGAAGCCCATGTGCAATGCGATCTTATCAGTGATCGCTATGAGCGAAGCTGTGTTCCCGTCCATACCGACGTTGCCCTTTTCGGCATAGCGCGTGAGGCGTGTACGAATATCGTGCGCCACGCTCACGCAAAGAGCGCCACCATTGAGCTTGCGTGCGAGGCCGGGTGCGCACGCCTGACGGTAAGTGATGACGGTTGTGGCATGCCCGATAAGGAGACTTCTCAGGGACACGGCATCGAAGGCATGAGAGAGCGGGCCAATCTCTTAGGCGGCCACCTTGTCCTCTCAGAAAACGAGCCGCATGGCACCGTTGTGGAAGTTTCAATTCCTCTTGAAAGTGACAAGATGAAATAGCAGGCAGAGCAAAGCACGTGGAGCAGATATATGGATGACAAAATCACGGTTCTCATTGCAGATGATCAGGAACTGGTGCGCAGCGGATATAAAGCGATTTTAGGAACCTACCCTGAAATAGAAGTGGTAGGTGTGGTCAACGATGGCGCAGAAGCCATACAGGCAGCCCAAACGCTCAAGCCCGACGTGGTCATGATGGACATTCGCATGCCCAACAAAGACGGCATCCAAGCAACGCGCGATATCACGCAAAATCCCACTCTTTCAAATGTGCACGTGCTTGTACTCACGACCTTTGACATCGACCAATATGTCTATGACGCCCTTTCCGCAGGCGCGAGCGGATTTTTGCTCAAAGACGCCGACCCTGATGAGATTGTGAATGCGATCAAAATAGTTGCCCAGGGAGACGCTCTCATCGAGCCTTCCGTCATGAAGCGCTTAGTTGAAACCTTTGTATCAAACAACCCTGCGGTCTCTTCAGCACCTCGATCAAAAGAGTATGCGCAAGCATTGAAAGATCTGACCGATCGAGAACTTGAGATTTTAAAGCTGGTCGCACAAGGGCTTACCAATGACGACATTGCAGAAAAGCTTTTCATTTCGCCCGCCACGGTGAAAACCCATGTTGCCCGGATCATGGCAAAGACCGATGCGCATGATCGAGCGCAGCTCGTTGTTTTCGCTTATGAGAGCGGCATGCTTCACGAGAATTACAAAGCAAAATAAATATTTGCAAACCATCAAAGAGATGCTAATATATGCAACTGTTGTTTAGCACTCTAATAAAACGAGTGCTAGCACATTGAATTTTGAATTGCTAAAACAATAAACAGCATGACAAGCTCTGACGCACAACGAAAGGAAGGAAGCGTTATGAATTTGAAGCCATTGGGCGACCGTGTGATCATCAAGCAGGATCAAGCAGAAGAGAAAACGGCATCCGGTCTTTACCTCGCAGGCGATAGCAAGGAAAAGCCGCAAACGGGTACCGTTTTGGCAGTAGGTCCAGGCAAAATCAATAATCATGGCGATGTTATCCCCATGCCAGTCAAAGTGGGCGACCGCGTCATTTATAGCAAGTATGGCGGCAACGAAGTGCTGTGCAACGACGAGGAAGTGCTCATTGTGCGCGCAGACGACATTTACGCCGTGTTTGCCTAAGGTCAACTTGATCTTTTGTAAAAGAGCAGGCACTGCGCCTGTATGATACCTACCTTATATATCGACTGAAGAGACATTCTGAAAGGAACATTGATGGCTAAAGAAATTAAATTCGATGCAGATGCCCGCAGCGCTCTTGCTGAAGGCGTAAGCAAGCTTTCTGCAGCAGTGAAAGTAACGCTTGGACCAAAGGGCCGCTATGTCGCCCTTGAGAAGAGCTATGGTGCTCCCACCATCACCAACGACGGTGTCACCGTCGCAAAAGAGGTTGAGCTCGAAGATCCGATCGAGAACATGGGTGCTCAGCTCGTCCGCGAAGTCGCTGTCAAGACAAACGACGTTGCCGGCGACGGTACCACAACCGCAACCCTGCTTGCCGACGTTATCGTTTCTGATGGACTGAAGAACGTCACCGCTGGCTCTGACGCACTTGCTATCCGCAGGGGCATTGAAATCGCAACCGATGCCGTTGTCGAGTCCATTAAGAAGAGCTCCAAAAACGTTTCTACTAAAGAGCAGATTGCCAATGTCGGCACTATTTCAGCAGGCGATCCGATCATCGGTGAGAAGATTGCAGAAGCAATGGCTGCCGTTGGCAAAGATGGCGCTATTTCCGTTGAAGAGTCCCAGACGTTCGGTCTTGAGATGGATATCGTCGAAGGCATGCAGTATGACCGCGGCTACATCTCACCGTATATGGCTACCGATATGGAGAAGATGGAAGCGGTCTTGAAGGACCCCTACATCATGCTGACCGACCAGAAGGTGTCAAATGTTCAAGACTTCGTGCCGCTGCTCGAAGAGGTTATGAGAAGCGGTCGTCCGCTGTTCCTCGTGGCAGAAGATGTGGAAGGCGAAGCGTTGGCAACGCTGCTTCTGAACAAACTGCGCGGTACGCTCAATGTCGTTGCTATCAAGGCACCAGGCTTTGGCGATCGCCGCAAGCGCATCCTTGAAGACATTGCTGCTGTCACCGGTGCCCAGGTCATCGACAAAGACTTCGGCATGACGCTTGCTGACGCAACTATCGACATGATGGGCACGGCAAAGACCGTGAAGGTTACCAAAGACAACGCGCTCATTGTCGATGGCGCTGGCAAGAAGGCAGACATCAAGGCTCGCATTGCGCAGATCAAAGCCGAGATGGAGCGCACGGAATCTGATTTCGATCGCGAGAAGTTGCAAGAGCGCCTCTCGAAGCTCTCTGGCGGCGTTGCTGTCCTGAAGGTTGGCGCTGCTACCGAATCCGAGCTCAAGGAGAAGAAGTCCCGCATCGAGGATGCTCTCCAGGCAACGCGTGCAGCTGTTGAGGAAGGCATTGTCGCAGGCGGCGGTGTTGCTCTCATCAACGCCATTCCGGTTCTTGACAAACTTAAGATCGATACCGACGAAAAGGTTGGCGTTGATATCATCCGTCATGCCCTTGAGGCTCCGCTTCGTGCCATCGCTGAGAATGCTGGCTATGAAGGCTCGGTAGAAGTGGCCGAAGTGAAGAAGTCCGAGAAGGGCTATGGCCGCAACTACAAGACGGGCGAGTGGGGAGACATGATCGCTATGGGCGTCAATGACCCGGTGAAAGTTACTCGCACCGCTCTGCAGTCAGCTGCCTCTGTCGCTTCGCTGATCCTCATTACTGAGGCAACGATCAACGAGATTCCAAGCGAAGGCCCAGATCTGTCAGCACTCGCTGGCGCCATGGGTGGCGGCGGTGGCATGTACTAATTGCCCCGCGCCACACCCGCTTCATACGCTTCTGAGCGGGTGTGATATGAGCACGTGTTTTCAAAAGGCAACCGCATAAAGAAATCAACCAGATATGCCTTAGATGAGAACCGCTTCGTAAGAAGCGGTTCTTTACTTTATACTGAATTTTATGGATGACTTTCTCCACATAGTTGAACATATCGTATCGCACACCTTTGCCGATACGCTCTATCTCATACCGTTTCTGTTTGCCACCTATGTTGCCATGGAGTGGCTTGAGCACAAGACGGCAGGACGGACGCAACGAGCTATCAAGAATGCCGGAACAACCGGACCTATCATTGGCGCCATTTTGGGCGTTATGGTGCAGTGCGGTTTTTCGGCGGCGGCAGCAACGTTTTATGCGGGACGTGTTATCACGCTCGGTACGCTCTATGCGGTATTTCTGTCAACCTCTGATGAGATGATTCCCATCTTTTTAGCTGAGCATGTGCCGCTCAACACCATATTGATGATTGTGGGGTCGAAGGTTGTTATCGGCATGATCTTTGGACTTATCATCGATGTGTTTATGCGCCTTACGCATCGCAACGATGAAAAGCTGCGCATTCATGAGCTCTGCGAAGTTGCCGAGTGCGGTTGTAGCGGAAATTGCCGCACATGCGAGAAGCATCCTGAACTCGTGTATGAGCACTCCGATGATTGCTCATACCATTGCGACCATACCCATCACCGCCATGATCATGCTCATGATGCTGAATTCGGTTGGGGTGCTCTCTTTAAGAGCGCTTTGATCCACACCTTCCAAGTCATCATCTTTGTCTTTATCATCACGTTTATCCTGAATACCATTCTGGAGATCGTGGGCGAAGATGCCCTTGCTTCTCTCCTCGGCGGCGATTCCATATTCTCCGTCATGGTTGCAGGGCTGGTGGGGCTGATTCCAAATTGCGCTGCAAGTGTCGTGATCGCACAGCTGTATATCCAAGGCGTGTTGGGATCAGGCGCTATGCTTGCAGGACTTTTGGTGTCTGCCGGAGTCGGCCTTTTGGTACTTATCAGAACGAACCGCAGGTGGAAGCAAAATCTTGCCATCATAATAGGACTCTGGGCGATAGGTGTCGTGTGCGGAATCGTATGCGCTAACCTAAATATTGTCTTCTAAGTCCTTGCTTACGTTTTGATTGACAGCTACAATTAGCAACCGTGTCTTACGTGGGCCGTTAGCTCAGTTGGCAGAGCAGGGGACTTTTAATCCCAAGGTCGCGGGTTCGATTCCCTCACGGCCCACC
>CAYPKC010000074.1:0-7409 GCA_964411215.1 uncultured Eggerthellaceae bacterium
GCCTCAACAATGCCCACGCCCTGCGGCGTAAACGAAATCATCGCGAACAACGTAGCAACGACATAGCCGCAAATAAGCGGCTCAAGCTCAAACACGCCAAACCCAAAGCCAACAAGCACAAAGCACAACACTTCAAACGTCGATGCAACAACAGAACAGAGGAATGCGCGCAACGCAAGCACGGGATGTCCCACAATGTGCCTTGCGGCTTCAGAAAACGAATCAACCGTGCTATCAACCCACGAATCAATAGGACCGCGCTTGAATTTCTTAAGCACTTTGTCAATCAAATGCTCAATGGGACGCAATACCTTTTTAACAAGATGTGGCTTCATGCCACCGATAGTCATTAACGTCACAAGACCGCCAACAAGCGCCACGGCAAAAAGGCCTACCAGAAACCATCCAGGTTGCAAGCCAACAGTCAGGCTCAATACGCCAAACGTGATAAGCATAATGACAACGAAGCCGGAGTCAATGCAGGCTTGCATGAGAAGGGCTGCGCTTGTTCCTTTGCCGACCTCAATCCCTTTGCGCGAGGCGGTGTCCATCACCAAGGACGTGCCCGCCAGATTAAACGACGGTGCCACGGTGTTTACAAAGAAGGTACCAAAGACAAGCCCCAACCCGGTCTTGAAGCGGATTTTTGCTCCAACAGCGCGGAAACACTGGGTAAAGCCAACGCCTTGTGAGAAGTATTTACCGAGCTGTGCCAGCACACCAAGCACCAAAAAGAGAGGGGAGCCTCGTTGAATAGTTTCAGCAAGATCTTTAAGCTCGTCACCACGCATAAAAATCATTGCCAGCACAATGACAACAACAATGCCCGCGATAAGCATACCTATATTAGGGTTGCGTTTCTTTTTTTGCTTATCGTCCATAAGTTTAGAGAAGGTTTTGCTTCTTATCTCGCTTACTATTCACACAAAGAGAGTAGTTACCTACTCATTTTTGCGTCATTCATACACCAATTCTCATGCATCATCGTTCACAAACGAACAAAAATTATGAACTGATGAAAATATGACAAAAGGCGACATTCATATTTGCCTTCAAAATCATGAAAAGTAACGAAAAGGTAGAAATAGCGCTTGACCTGCAATTCTTTCAGGTTATTTTCAGGTTAGTGTGCTTAGTTGTGGAAATTCTGTGTACTAAATGTAAGAAAAATGTTGTCTGATATGGGAAGAAATTGTGAATTACGGCCAAATTCCTATACATCTGCCACCAAACCGTTTATAAAGTATCTCGGTTGTTAATTTATGGTCATGTGTAAGAACAAAAGGAGGATATGATCATGAAGATGAAAAAAATGGTAGGCGCTGTAGCTGTTGCTGCTGCTCTCGCAATGGGCACCTGCGTACCGGCATTCGCAACAGGCGGTGCTTCCGCATCCGATGCTACTGAGAATCCGTTCAGCGACAGTGGTAACACAGTCATCAAGGCTCACATCGACAACGTTGACAAAAACATCCGTGCTACGGTTCCTCTGAATGTAACCGTTGTATTCGGTGGCCAGGGCGGCTCTGACATCATCGCTCCGTCATCTACTGATTACAAGATCACCAACATTGGTGAGGGCCCAATTCAGGTTAGCGAAGTTGAAATGAGCGGTGTTAACACGTTGTTCAACGCTGAAGGCATCTATGAGTTGGATGGCGCTTGGTACAACGATGCTGGCCAAATCACCACCGGCAACTACATGATGCTGACCTACAAGACTGCTGCAATGAACACGTTCTTGGGAACTTCTCATCCGCTGACTGCTGCTAAGGCAAAAGCTGGCAAGAACAACAATGACGAAGATTACGTCACTGGCGCAACCAACTTCTCAGCAGAGCAAATCGCTGTTGGTTCTGACCTCCCGATCGAGCTTGGTGGCAAGGTTTATGTCTCCACTGGCAAGATCTCTCAGGAAGATCTGACTGACACCCTCTGCACCCTGAAGTACACCATCGCTGCTGCAGAGTAGTCTAAGGTTTCATAAAATACACGGCGTCATCACACGTTAGTGTTTTTTCAAAGGGGACGGCCGAAAGACCGTCCCCTTTCTTTCTTAACTAATTTACTATGACAGCACATTAATTGCTATCATATTGAACATGTATGTAAATGCAGCATAAACGAGCCATACTACAACAGTTAGGAAAGACCAATGCCAAGGAAGAAGCGCCAGAAGGATAGTATTGACCCACAGAACTCAAGCGTGGATATGTATCAAGTCGCACCTGACGGTCAAGCTACAAAAGCAAAACGTGGAGCAGGTTTTTATATAGGAATTATTATTGCCGCATTGGCAATCGTCGCAGCACTCGTATTCGGCGTGATCACTTTTATGAATTCCACGCAGATATTCGAGTCCTACCGAAGCGGTAATTTAGGTCAGCTGGATGGTAAATCAGAAGACGAGATCAGGGCAGAGCTGAACAAGATCGTAGAAGAAGGCATGTTCAATATCTCTATCGCGGGTGTTGTTGATCTGCCAAACGGTTCAGCCGAGGGAGAATTCAGGATCGAGAATTCGCCTGCAAACAAATATGACATGCAGGTCACCATCAGCAGGAGAGACAACGGCGAGGTTATTTATACGTCAGGCGTGCTGGAGCCGAACTATCACATACAGTATGCACGCTTAGACGAGGCGCTGCCGGCCGGAACCTATGATTGCGTAGCAACATTCAGCGCAATTGATCCGGAGACCCAAGAAGAGATAGGTCAGGCAGCAGCTGGCGTCACCATAGTCGTGAGAAATTAACGGCTTACGGAAAACAGAATATTCCGTAAGGGCAAAGTTTTCCGGCTCTGTTAAAGGCAAGGCGAAAGCCTTGTCCTTACGGAATTATGGGAACACTGGAAGCAAGGAACAATCATGAAAGCTGCTACCAAGAAACTATTGCACAATGTTTTGGCCGTAATAGTCAGCGTAAGCATGGTTTGCACGCTGACCCCAGCACTTGCATGGGCAACATCGGGGGATCCCATTGCTAATGAGGCTTGGACGGAGCAAAACAACTCCGATAGTGGATTATCAAATGCATCGGGTACGAGCCAGACGCTCGGCATCAATGATCAAGGTCAAGCAAGTGCAGAAAGTAAGATTAAGGGATTGGTGTACGATACCGATTTTGCTTTCACAAGCATTAGAGGTGCAGCAAACTACACCGATAAAAACAACATGAAAGATGGCCTTAAGGTCAATCCTATTGTTGCGGTCTTTGGAAAGACGTTACAAGAGCTGAAAGACACCGCCTTTAGTGTCGAATGGGGTATTGAAGAAGTAACGCCTATAGAAGATGCTACTTCTTCTACCACCCCAGAAGAGAAATGGAAGCCTGTCCAAGACACCTACCAAACTCTTGAGACAACAGATTATGCTGCCGGGTCGAACGTTCCCATCGACGGTGCAGGATATCCTGAGTTTACGTATGGTGGTTCAAATACAGCTCAAATCGATAAGCTTGCCTCCTTTATGCAGGACGGCAAGTGCTATCGCGTTTCTATCACTTTGAAAGATAGCACGGCAGATTCTATTAATGGCAAAGCTTCAGCATTTGCTATTATCACGCTCAAGTCAAATTACAAGCACAAGATCATTACTGGCACCACCACCGAACAAGCTCCCAACGCGGGCGATTACAGCATTGAAGGTGACATCTTCACGCAGTTCTCCGTACCGGACCTTACCGCTCCGGAACTGACGGTTGTGCCGGTTGGTACCGGTTCCGCCAATGGTGCAGCTATCAATAGCGCTCTTGGCGAGCTTGCGGCCAAAGATGGCAATGCCATAACGGGCACCACCGCTCTTACTATCGGCGGCCTTGAGAACCTGCCTGCAGACGAGCCTCCTTATCTGCAGAAACTGACGGTTCGCATGCCGCTGCCAGACGAGCTTTCCGACCTTAATGTGGGCGATTCTGTTCCCGTTTACAGCTATGCAGACGGCGGCACCACCTCCAAGATCAATGCGGTTGTCTCAACTCCGCGTGATGCTGAAGGCAACGAGATCGCAGGTGCTAAGGTAGTTGAATTCCAGATCGAAGGTACGGGTGCGGCGCTCGGAACATTCGCTATCGGTTTTCCTGACTCAAGCCGCTACAGTCTTACGTCTACTGCTGACAACGGTGGCCAGATCACTCCTTCCTATACCGCTGAGTCCAAAGGCTTTGGCGGTTCAGACGCAACCGTGACCTTCCAGGCATTCTCTGTCGTGCCTGGCTATCTTTTTGATGGATTCGAACTGAGAGTCAATGGCAACGCTAAGGACATTGACGAAGCAGATCTTGGCTACAACACGTTTACGTTCAATCCTAATAACTATGGTGTTAAAGAGAACAACAACGTTAACGTCATTGCTCACTTTGCTGAAATCACCGATTCCGAATCGGCTCCCAGCTATAACGTGACGGTGAGCCTGAGCTCCGACGACGGCTCATCAGGCAATGTGACGTTCCTGTCTCCTCAGGAGAAGAACGCACAGAGCACGCGCGTTGATATGGGAAGGACTTCTAGTCCGGTAAGCATCAAGAGCAATAACGGTGTACTTCTTACGTTCAATACCTCTACTACCGCACCTACTTCAAAGGTGAAGTCCGTTCACATCAATGGCAAAGAGGTTTCTGTCCAGGGCAATTCGCTTCTGCTTTCTGCCTTGAGGGGTGACACCAGAATCGATGTCAAGTATGAGAAGGGCACGCCGGTTCCAGTTGTCGAGCACGACATCAACGTTGTTGTCAAGAAGAGGCCAAACGGCAATCAGCCAGCATATGTTATCGACAACGATGGCAAAGAAGTCCCAGAAGCAACCTTCACAACCGAAAATGGCGTCTTAACGGTGCAGGCTGCTCCTCAGGCCAATAACTACATCCTGAAACAAGCACTTATGTATATCGGTGATGTGCAGACTGCAACACCGAAAGACATTTATAACCACATCGATTCCACCATCACGCTTGATACGGTTAACCTCTACAACGTTGTTGACACCATCACCATCGAGCTCATTTACGAACCATTGCCCGCCTACATCGAAGTTGATAAAGAGGGTGAAGGTGAGTGGGGATGGATCGTTGACGATGATTCCGGTGCATACTTTGGTACGCAAAGCATGTTCTCCGCCTTCGCAGCAACCCCGCGCGCAGGTGAGTATTTGCAGCAAGGCGAGATCACGCTGAATCCAACAGAAACCAATCCGTATCCAAGAGCGCGTCTGGTCCTCGTACCGAAAACGGGCTACGTGCTTTCTGAAGTAAGCATCAACGGATATCCCGTTAAAAACCTTATGACTAAGCGCACAAGCCCTGCTGGCGAAGACGTCTATACGCTCACCGTGTGCCGTGATGAGACTGAATCGCACGGCAATGGCCACTGGGGCGTCTCTAGCAAGTATCCGTCGTATTTGTGGAACACTGACGACAATATCTACTATGCTGTGGGCAATGCTTCAAGCGTGCGTATCACCTATGACCCGGCTGAGATTCCGGCAACGGTAAAGCAGGTTGTCAACACCAGCGTGACCGCATTCGGTGGCGGCACTGTTACCCCCAGCGTCCGCGTTGATCGTGGCGGCACGGCTATCATTCAGTTCCATGCCGACGAAGGCTATGAGATTGAAAGCATTAAGCTTGACAACGATTACTTGGCTCTGGGATCTGACGGCAGGCTTTCCAATGGCAACAGAGTACTCACGCTCGAAAACATTACGAGCGACAGAAACGTTGTTGTCGCTTACAAGCCTGGTACCAACAACGATCCGAAGTCCTTTATGGTAACGGCTTCGGCTGGTGCGGGCGGTAGCATTTCTCCATCGGGTACGTTTCCGTGGTTTGAGAATTCACCTATTGACTTCACCTTTACCTCTCAGACGGGCTACCGACTGAGCAAGGTTATCGTGAATGGCAGCGAGCAGACACCAACCACATCAAGCTCCTTCCATCTCGATAAGGTCACCGAAGACACCAGCATCCAAGTCACGTTCCAAAACACTGGCGTTCAAACGAAGCCGGGCTACAACGTGATGATTGAAGCTCAGGGCAATGGCATTGTATCTCCCTCGGGATCGTTCATGTATGGTGCGGGATCAAGCGTTGACTTTACGGTGCAGCCCGCAGACGGCTTCTACACGAAGTCTATCCGTGCTTACTATGGCACCAATGTCACCAGCGGCACCAATAATGCAGGCGTGAATGTGATTTCATTCCTCAAGAATGACTTCAGCTTCTCCATGCCTGATCTGCAAGAAGACGTGAAGATTGTGGTTGAATTTGCCGAATGCGGCGAAGGCACCCCTTCCACACCGACTCCTCCCAGTGGATTCATTGAGCCTGATCCGGGCAACTCTAATATCGGTGGCGGCGCAACGCTGAATCCTCCTATCGGAGACATTAAGCCTGTTGAAGAAGGCAACACCGGACATGCCGACAAGGATATGTCCTTTACCGTTCGCGTAGCACCAAGCTATGAGCTTACGAGCCCGGGCATTGTCGTTAAGAACGGAAGCACTGTTCTTGCCGAGAGCATGGGCGACAAGGGTGAAAGCAACGGCATTACATTTAAGGACAACGGCGGCGGCATCTACACGGTTACCGTGCCGAAAGAATACGTGAAGGACGACTTGGCGATTGACGTCAACACCAAGCTGGTTGACCAGTCGACCGAGAAAGTCGAAACCACCAGCATCGAGGTGCGCGTGGCTGGCGATGGCATGATCACGCCGGGCATGACGTCCCCGAATGGTGTCGACGGCAGCGTTGCTGTCGAAGTCGGCAAGAACCAGACCTTCAACTTCATTCCTAAGGACAAAACGTGGAAACTGCGTAACGTCTATGTGAATGGCAAGGAAGAGACCATTAAGAACAACACGTATACGTGGTATAATGTGCAGGCTCCTGAAGCTGGAAAGTCCGGCAATAGGATAGAAGCCGTATTCACCAAGGTCGAAGAAGGCGAGCAGCAAGAGAATCCGCCGGTGACCCGCACCGTGAAAGTCGAGTACCTGGATTCTACTCCGCAAGGCATCGCATCTCCAACTTTAGCGCCAGTTATTAATGGCAATCCGCTTTCCATTACGGTCAAGCCAAATCCTGGCTATAAGGCATCAGCCTATACCGACAAAGCCGCAACCAAGCAGTTGACCATTGTGGGCGGCACTATTGAGCTTGAAAACATCACCAAGGATCAAACGATCTACGTGAAGTTCGAGCAGGAGAACGTCATTGAATACGTGAATATGACGCTGAATGTCCCGAAGGGCGGCGGTACGGTCTATCCGGCCGGCACCACGCAAGTTGTAAAGGGCTCGCAGCAAAACATCACGTTTGTCCCCGATGCCGACAAGAAGATCAAGACCGTTAAGGTCAACGGCACCGACGTCACCATGCAGGTGAAGAGCAACAACACGTACACGATTACCA
>CAYPKC010000075.1:0-7391 GCA_964411215.1 uncultured Eggerthellaceae bacterium
TGGCGATCATGTCAAGGCCGACAGAACAGACGCACGTCATCGCCTCCAGTTTTTCAAGCGAAAGCGCCCCGTCCATTGCCGCGCGAATCATACCCGCGTCTTCTGATACCGGAATGAATGCGCCGGACAGACCGCCAACAGAAGACGAGGCCATCACACCGCCCTTCTTGACGGCATCGTTGAGCATGGCAAGCGCCGCCGTGGTGCCAGGGCCTCCGCATTCGCCCACGCCGATCGCTTCCAAGATTTCTGCTACCGAGTCGCCTTCTGCCGGCGTTGGCGCAAGTGAGAGATCCAAAATGCCCTTTTGATACCCAAGGCGCGATGCGGCCTCGCGCGCCATGAGCTCACCTGCGCGCGTAATTTTGAAGGCAGTTGCCTTAATGGCTTCTGCAACGCTTGTGATGTCAGCATCTTTGGGAAGATCGGCGAGTACAGCGCGAACAACACCGGGACCGCTCACGCCGACGTTAATGACTTCGTCCGCCTCGCCAGACCCGTGGAAAGCGCCTGCCATGAAGGGATTGTCTTCAACGGCATTGCAGAACACGACCAGTTTGCCGGCGCCAATGCAATTCCTGTCGGCTGTCGCTTCCGCCGTCTGCCTGATAATGTGTGCCATCTTCAAAGCAGCATCCATGTTGATGCCCGCTCGCGTGGAGCCGATATTGACTGACGAACATACCCGCTCGGTCTCAGAGAGCGCATGCGGAATGGAGTCCATCAGCTTGATATCGCTTCGCGAAGCGCCTTTTTGGACGAGCGCCGTAAAGCCTCCCACAAAGTCAACGCCCACCTCTTTAGCAGATTTATCCATCGCTTTCGCAACAGGCGTAAAGTCAGAAGCATCTGTTGCGGCGCACACTTCAGCAATAGGAGTCACCGAGATGCGCTTATTGACAATCGGAATGCCATATTCGCGCTCAAGCTGCTCCGCGGTTGAAACAAGGTTTTCGGCAGCGGTGGTCATGCGGTCATAGACTTTGCGCGCGATCACGTCGATATCCGTATCCGAACATCCCCTCATATTCAAGCTGAGCGTGATCGTTCTAATATCGAGATGCTGCTGAGACACCATCGCAAGTGTCTCGGTAATATCGGCAGGCGTAATTTGCATGAAAGCTCCTGTTATTGAATGGATGATGCGTAACAGGATATCATGCTGGCTTTGCACGTGAGGTCAGAGACGCCGTATAACTTCCCATCCTGCCATGGTGATGCAGTTCGGAATGATCTTGCCAATGAGTCGCAAGCAAAACGAGGGTATTGAGGCACAGCACACCGCTGCATGGAGCGAATTTGCAAACAAGGCGCGGGAGACAACCGTGGAAGCATTTTGGGCAAACAGCAAATGATTGACCGCGTGCGACGCTTTCGATTTGCGCGCCTGCTTCTCAAAGCCCGTCTTGACCCATGTCGGACACAGCGCCGTTGCCGTAATGCCGGTACCTATCAGCTCCCACCGCAATGCGCGCGTATATCTGAGCACAAATGCTTTCGAGGCAGCATAAACGTTCATGTCCGGCAGCGGGACAAAGGCGGCTGCTGATGCGATTTGAATGATGTGCGCCCCGCGCTGCATATGAGGAAGGCAGGTGCGTGTAAGCGAAACAAGACCTTTGCAATTCAGGTCGATCATGGTCTCTTCGTCAGCTTCTTCAATGTCGTCCCATGCGCCAAAACGGCCAAAACCGGCAGAATTCACGAGATAGCGCACGTTGAGATTACCTTTATTGAGCAAGTGCGCAATCGTTGCAATATCGGCGCTCTTCGAAAGATCCGCCGGCACAGGAACTGCGGGGGTCTTAAGCTCGGCCGCTACCTCTTCCATCTTCTGCTCGTTTCTCGCAACAAGCCAGATCTCGTCGAGGCCTCCAAGCGCATCAATCTGACGCGCAAATTCAAGTCCGAGACCAGACGTCGCGCCGGTAATCACTGCAATGTTCGTCATGATTCCACCTTCTTCGATATAAGGCCTCAACAGCCCTTTCGCCATAACAGCCCTTGTGCCCGCAATAACCCGTTAACCTACAACAGCCCTTTACCTCTAACCTTTAACGTGCGCACTTGCCTATAACCTTTACTGTGCGTACTTACCTCTAACCTTTACCCTGCGTATGTGCCTACAACTTTCAACTTGCATACTTCTTAGTGAAGCAACAATTTGACAATGGCCAGCTTCCACGCCTGGTACGGCGCATTACGTATCGGAAGTTCAAGCCAATTCTTCTTGTCGATAATGGATTTGTAGTGCGTAAACGTACTGAAGCCTGCTTTGCCGTGGTATTCGCCTAGGCCGGAATTTCCAAATCCGCCAAAGCCCATCTTGTTGGTTGCCACATGGATTACCACATCGTTGATACAGCCGCCGCCATACGGCAATGCGTGAATGATGTGCTGCTGGAAAGCGCGATCATCGGAAAAGATATAGCAGGCCAAGGGATGTCCGAAGTGCTCGGTAATGGCGAAGGCCTCGTCAAGCGTTTTCCACGTCAGGATAGGAAGCACCGGGCCGAAAATCTCTTGATTCATGACAGGGTCGTCGAGCGTGACGCCTGTCATGATGGTTGGCTCGATCTTCAGCGTCTCGGGATCACGCCCGCCGCCAAAAACTACCTTTGCGTGCGGATTGTGGTTATCGATCAACCCGCAAACACGCTCGAAATGATGCTGGCTGATCATATGGGGGTACTGGTCGTTGTGCAAAATGTCGTGCCCGAAATCTTCTTGGATGTAATGGGCGATGCGCTCTGCAAGATGCGTGGCCACGCTCTCGTGCGCCAGCACATAATCAGGTCCAACGCATGTCTGCCCGGAGTTCAGGCATTTGCCCCATGCAATACGCTGACCGGCACGCTCAAGGTTTGCCGTTGCATCAACAAAGACGGGGCTTTTGCCTCCCAGCTCAAGCACCAGCGGTGTGAGGTTTTCAGCACAGGCTGCCATAACTTCGCGCCCCACGTTTTGAGAGCCCGTGAAAAAGACGAAATCGACCTTGATCTTTTCCATGTTCTCGTTGAGATTGGGCAAGGCGAACAGGCAATGCACATAACGCGGATCAAACACCTCTTGGCACATGCGCTCTATCAGTTTGCCGACGTGAGCTGACGTGTGAGAAGGCTTGAGCAACACGACATTTCCCGCCGCGAGAGCATCCACCAAAGGCACCAGCGAAAGCTGGAGCGGATAGTTCCACGGAGCCATAATAAGCACCACCCCGTAGGGTTCGGGATAGACTTTCGAACACGATGGAAAATGCATTAGCGGCGTGGGCTTTAACTGCGGCGCCGACCACGCGCAGGCCTTTTTGAGCATGAGGCTGATCTCGTCAAGGACAAGCCCAAGCTCGGTTTCATACCCTTCTTGAGGATGCTTTCCAAGATCGGCTTGCAGTGCAGCAAGCACTTCGTTTTCGTGAATCATGAGCCAATTGCGCAACGCATTGAGCCTGGCTAAGCGAAAGTTGATGTCGTGCGTGACGCCTGTTTTGTAATAGGCAGCCATGTCATCGACAATCGACTGGATTTCTTCTGCCGTTGTAGGCGCTTGGATCGTAAAGGCCGAAGAGTTTTTCTGCGCCGTATATTTTGCAGGATCTTGGTTGACCACCGGGTGTGCCGGCTCGTTTACCGTATTAGCCATGATCGGCCTCCGTCATAATGAGTTTCTTTGAACGAATTTGCATTAACATTAACCCATACAAAAACTGAGAGGCGCACACGACAAAAAGGTATTTGTCTAGTTACTTGCCATTTACCTTCATGTAGAACGGGTGCGTGTTTCGTCCCCATCACAACGGAGGTCTCATTGGAGCGAGAGCAATTCAAATCGAGACTGGGCTTCATCCTTATTAGCGCAGGCTGCGCTGTCGGACTCGGAAACGTCTGGCGCTTTCCCTACATCGTGGGTGAATATGGCGGAGCAGCCTTCGTTATTCTGTACCTGGTCTTTTTATGCGCGCTTGGCATTCCGATTATGGCCATTGAATTTGCCGTCGGCCGCGGTTCAAAGAAATCAATCGCCCGTGCCTTTGACGTGCTCGAACCGCAAGGTTCTAAATGGCATCGCTTCAAATGGGTTGGTTTTGCCGGTTCCTATATCCTGATGATGTTCTATACCACCGTCGCCGGCTGGATGCTTTCCTATATTCCGAAGATGGCAACCATGAATCTGGGCGATGCCACTGCGGCAAGCATGGGTGACGCTTTCTCAGCGATGCTTGCCAATCCCGTTGAGATGGTTGTGTGGATGGTCGTGGCATGCCTGCTCTCCCTGCTTGTCTGTTCGCTTGGCCTTCAAAAAGGCGTGGAGCGCATCACGAAAGTGCTCATGGTGGGATTGCTTGCGATCATTGTGGTGTTGGTTGTGCGCGCCGTGACCCTCGATGGCGCCATTGATGGCATTGCGTTTTATCTCATGCCGGATTTCTCTAAGCTCTTTGGCGACCCGGCACATTTCTCCGAAGCGGTCTTTGCCGCGCTTGGGCAATCGTTCTTTACGCTCTCAATCGGCATCGGCTCTATGGAGATTTTCGGAAGCTACATTAACAAGCACTACTCGCTTATGGGAGAAGCGGTGCGTATTGCAGGGCTTGATACCTTTGTCGCTATCACTACCGGCCTCATCATTTTCCCTGCGTGCTTCGCTTTCGGCGTCTCGCCTGATTCGGGCCCCGGTCTCGTGTTTGCCACGTTGCCCGCCGTCTTTGGACAAATTCCTGGAGGCAACTTCTTTGCAATGCTGTTCTTCATCCTGATGGGTTTTGCCGCTATCTCGACCGTCATTGCCGTGTTCGAAGGCATTCTGAGCTTCTGGATGGATCAATGGAATATGTCACGCCGCAAAGCGGTGCTCATCAACGCCCTGTTGATTCCGCTTCTTTCCGTGCCATGCGCGCTTGGTTTCAATGTGTGGTCGGGCTTCGAGATTCCCGGCATTGGCAATATCCAAGCTATCGAAGACTTCCTTGTTTCTAACAATTTGCTTGTCGTCGGCTCGCTTGTCTTCGTCTTGTTCTGCGTGACAAAAAGAGGCTGGGGTTGGAAGAACTTTTTAGCTGAAGCAAACGAAGGACAAGGGTTGAAGTTTCCTCAATGGCTTTTCAACTGGATGCGCTTCGGCGTGCCGGTGCTCATCATCGTCATCTTGGCATCAGGATGGATACCGCTTATTTCAAGTTGGATTGGCGGATAAGCGCTGAGCAAAGCACGCGTGCGTCGTGTGCCTGTGCGTTGTGCGCTTGCGGCTTTAGGCACCCGCTTCTGCGTCTTCCTTTGCACGCTTACGCCCTTAGGCGCTTGTTATGTCTTCCTTTGCGCGCTCCCAGAGCGTGTTCATATCTGCTGTCGACATGCTTTTCAAGTCGCGCCCTTCGCTCTCAGCAATGTCTTCCATAGCCTCCCACCGTGCGCGAAACTTTCTGCAGGTCGCACGCAAAGCATTCTCGGCATTGATGCCCATGCGTCTAGCAACATTGACGATCGAAAACAGCACATCGCCCAGTTCAAGCTCAACCTCTTCAGCTTGGTCGCTTTCATGCAGGATCATGCCTTTCTCATCTTTGGGTGCATGATCGTATGCTTCTTTGAGCTCAGTAATTTCTTCTGCCACCTTATCCCACACATCGTCTATGGTGTCCCACTCAAAACCAACGGCTGCAGCTTTGCGCGAGATCTTCTGTGCTTGCATGAGCGCCGGGAAATTTGCTGAGACGCTTTGCAACAGGCGTTCTTTCCCATCAGGATCGCTTGCAGATTGCTTTTCTTCGAGCTTGATCTTGTCCCAGAGCGTAATGACATCGTTGGCGCTTCCGCTTTCGACAGTGCCAAACACATGTGGGTGGCGACGCACGATCTTCGCATTGATGTCGTGGCAGACGTCGTCGATAGTAAACTCTCCCTCATCGGCAGCAATCTGACTCTGCAAGACTACTTGCAAAAGCACATCACCCAACTCTTCGCGCATATGCTCCGTGTCGTTTGCCTCAATAGCGTCAACTGCTTCATAAGCTTCTTCGATCATGTTGGGCGCAATGGTGGCATGCGTCTGTTCCTTGTCCCAAGGGCAACCATCGGGAGCCCGCAGTGCCGCGATCGTTGCAACAAATTCGTTGAATGCAGGATGTGCTTTCGGCTCAATGTCCGCCATACTAAACTCCTTCGGTATTTCCAAGGCTTGCGCAGATGATCTGAACAGCCCTTTTGAAGCGAACCTTCTACGTGGGATCTTTGAAGCGGATGGCGGGGAAGCAGCCGCCGCAATCTTGTTTTTTGATGCTCAGGCAAGACCGACAGCGCTGGTTTCGCTCGCGAACACCATTTGCCTCGTCGACGAGCCTGCCCAGCAGAGGCGCCATGGAAGAGCCGGGGTGGGCAAAGAACTCGGGATGCCATTGCACGCCAATCATAAACGAGAGATCAGGCGCTTCGACCGCCTCAATGAGCCCGTCTTCGCCAAAAGCGGCAGCTTCAAGACCTTCGCCCATCTTGCAAATACCTTGGTGGTGCATCGAGTTGACATACGCCCCTTCGACACCAAGGATGTCGGCGAGCTTAGAGCCTTGCCGTATGCTGACGTGATGTGTCGGCTGGGCATAATCTTCTTTTTGCCAATGGCCAGCGCGCTTGGCCTCTTCATCAAGATCCTGATAGAGCGTACCGCCAAAAGCCACATTGATCATCTGCATGCCGCGACAGATTCCCAAAACGGGCACATCGTACTGGCGCGCAAAACTGATGATGAGATATTCGACTTCTTCTCTTCCAGGGGCAAGCTCTTCTGCCTTTCCATACGTAATGGCCTGGCCATAGCGCACGGGATTGATGTCTTGGCCTCCTGAGAGTAAAAAGCCATCGATATTGGGAAGGAGCGTCTCGTAAATATGCACATCTGCCGAAAAAGGCAGCACAACGGGAGCGCCGCCCGCGGCAAGAACCGCATTCACATAACGGTCAGGAAGTTCCAGAGAGGAGCCGTCAACCTTGTAGGTCGGGACAATGCCTATGATGGGAAGCGTGTGCGCATTGCTGAAGACCGCATCTTTGCAAAGCGCCGTGCTCGGGCAGGCGGGTGTAGTTGCGGGGCACGTTGGCGTGGTTGCAGGGCACGCGGAAGCGCTACTCGGACAAGGCGTTTCGGCATTTGAACACGCGGGTGCGGCAGCAGGGCACACAGAGGCGGCGTCGGAACATGCCGCATCGGCCGCATGGCCTGAAATGATGCCTGCTTGAATAAGCTCTTCTTTACTTATCTCGACCGCCATGGAACGATTTGACCTCAATTTCGCTTCTTACCCGCTATGCTATACGCGTCATTTCTATCTTTGAATAAGATACACAACACACGCAATCAATTTCGAGCCAATCAGCGATACTGCGTAAAGAGACTAAAAA
>CAYPKC010000076.1:0-2451 GCA_964411215.1 uncultured Eggerthellaceae bacterium
CCTACTCTTGTCAGAAAAAACGGGACAATAAGCTACGTCCCCGTTGTCCCGATTTGCGTGATATCCTTTTCTCATGGAGCAAAGGGTAGGCATAGTTGGCGGTGGTTTGGCAGGGAGCGAGGCAGCACTCATTCTTGCTAGAAACGGTATTGCTGTTGACCTTTTTGAGATGCGGCCTTCTGTCCAAACGCCTGTTCACCATAGCGACGCTCTTGCAGAGCTGGTGTGCTCGAATTCGCTCAAAAGCACGCGGCAAGACAGTGCGGCAGGCATCATTAAACATGAACTCGAAGTGCTTCATTCGCCGCTCTATCACATTGCTCTTAAAGACGCAGTTCGTGCAGGAGGCGCTCTTGCGGTAGACAGAGAATCCTTTGCGCGCGATGTCACGTCCCAGATAGAAAAAGAGCCGCTTATACGGCTTATGCGCGAAGAAGTCACTTCTCTTGAAGAGATAGCATCCGACTATGATGCCGTGATTCTTGCAACGGGTCCTCTTACATCAGATGCGCTTGCAGAGTCCCTTGCAACTATTACGGGATCCGCTTCTCTTGCTTTCTACGATGCCGCCGCGCCTATCGTCATGGCAGGCAGCCTCGATAAAGACAAGCTCTTCAGGCAAAGCAGATATGACGATGACGGTCAGGGTGACTACCTCAATGCGGCTTTTTCAAAAGAGGAATACGAAGCCTTTATTGAAGAGCTGTTAGAGGCGGATAGAGTCATTTCGAAAGACTTTGAGACGCAAGAGCTTTTCCAAGCATGTCAGCCGATCGAAGAAATAGCTCGCAAAGGAAAAGATGCACCGCGCTTTGGCACCATGAAGCCCGTGGGACTTACTGATCCCAAGACGGGACGCAGACCATGGGCGGCTCTTCAACTTCGTGCGGAAGATGTCCATGGGCAAAGTTATAACCTTGTAGGATTTCAGACCAATTTGACTTTTCCTGAGCAAAAGCGCGTGTTTCGCATGATTCCAGGGCTTGAGCACGCTGAGTTCGCGCGCTTTGGCGTCATGCATAGAAACACCTATGTCGATGCGCCTCGCTGCATCGACACCTTCGGGAAAATGATAACGCCCGAAGCAAAGAACGTAGGCATTCCTCTCTATCTTGCAGGACAGCTCGCCGGCACAGAAGGCTATTGCGAAGCGATACGTTCAGGCTTGCATGTCGCCCTCGCGCTTACAAGCGAGCTTGCAGGACATAAGCGCATTGCTCTTCCCGAAGAAACCGCATTCGGATCTCTTATGGCTTACGCCAGTGACCCGCAGACGAAAGACTATCAGCCTATGCATGTAAATTTCGGCATTTTCAAGCCCCTTGAAACACCGATTAAAAACAAGCGCGAACGCTATGGCGCTTATGCAAGGCGAGCAGCAGAAGCGGTTGCGAACTATCGGCGCGCACTTGAGGACAGTGGCCATGTCTTCTCATGAAGCATACGAAGATGAGAATCTTGTCGGCTACGGAGAGGTTGCCGCCTATCTTGATTCACTCGCGCTTGAACGCAACTGTTCCGAGCATACGATTCGAAACTACCGCATTGACCTTTGTGACTTTTTGCGATGGGCGAATCGTTTAGACCTTGACCCTTTTACGATCAGCCATAAGCAGGCACGGCGCTATTTGGGAGAACTCGATTCGGCGCGCTACACCCGCGCAACCATCAACAGACGGCTCTCCTCACTCAAGGGTCTGTTTGCATGGATGAACATGACAGGAAGAATTTCTTCCAATCCCGTTTGCGCCCTTCAGGGGCCAAAGCGTGCAGAAAGGCTTCCGCATACTATCAGCCTCGAAGATATGATGAAAATCTTGTCAGTTCATGCAGCGCTGCCTTCTGATGACAAACAAATACAAGCATCATCGAAGCTGCCACAAGCGCAAGCACAAACACAAGCAAACGAAGCTTTGCATCCATCATCAGAAGATGCTCTTAAGCAACACGCGAAAGACGTTCGTGACCAGGCAATCCTTGAACTCATGTATGCAAGCGGACTGCGTATCTCAGAAGTATCGACGCTATTAGCCAAAGATGTCGATCTTGACCGAGGCCAGGCAAAAGTATTGGGCAAAGGCTCCAAGGAGCGTATTGTGCCTATGCATGATCTTGCCATTCGCGAGATGCGCGAGTATTGGGAAAGCGGGCGCTCCCTTTTGCTTGCCGAAAATGAAAGTGACTACTTTTTTGTCTCAAACAAAGGCGGGAAATATACGACTGATAGTATTCGGAAGATGTTTAAGAAAACGCTTGTAGAGGCAGGCGTTGATCAAAGCATCACGCCTCATTCGATGCGCCATGCCTTTGCAACCGATCTCTTAACCGGCGGCGCTGATTTAAGAAGCGTGCAAGAAATGCTTGGGCATGCAAGCCTTTCAACGACCCAGATATATACCCACATTACGCCCGAGAGGCTTTCTGCCGTGCATCATCAAGCTCATCCCCGCG
>CAYPKC010000076.1:2461-7272 GCA_964411215.1 uncultured Eggerthellaceae bacterium
CCGCGGATAGGGATGCGGGCGCCATCGCCTCTGGATGTCTGTCATCAGAAATTACCACGCCCTTGATCTTGCCACCTTGTCGAATATAGAGGGCTAGTTGCGCATAAATCATGTAGGCGCAAATTACCGAACAAATATTCGCTTTTTGTAGTAGAATGTCGCAGGATATTGAGTAAACACGTATATAAAGCACATTACGAAAGCAAAAAATGTCACAACAAGAAATAGTTATTAAAGGTGCTCGCGAGCACAACCTTAAAGATATTGACCTCACTATACCGCGCGACAAACTGGTCGTGATCACCGGCCTTTCTGGATCAGGTAAATCAAGCCTTGCGTTTGACACCATCTATGCAGAAGGCCAGCGTCGCTATGTTGAGAGCCTTTCAAGTTACGCGCGCCAATTCTTAGGACAGATGAATAAACCGGATTTGGATTCCATTGACGGTCTGTCGCCTGCTGTGTCCATTGATCAAAAGACAACCTCGCGCAATCCGCGTTCCACGGTTGGCACCACGACAGAGATTTACGACTATCTGCGTTTGCTCTACGCGCGGGTAGGCATTCCCCATTGTCCGGAATGCGGACGTGTCATCAAGCGCCAGACCACCGATCAGGTAACAGACGAAATCATAGCGCTTGCGGGGGGAGCAGAAGCAAAAGCTATGATATTGGCACCGATTGTCACCGGTCGCAAAGGCGAATTCACCAAACTTTTCGCCGACCTCACCAAAGAAGGTTTCAGCCGCGTGCGCATCGATGGCGAAGTGAGACGCCTTGATGGTGAACCCATTACCTTAAACAAGCAGATCAAGCATTTTATCGACGTGGTCGTAGATAGGGTTGTCCTTAAAGAATCAGCGACCAGCCGCATAGCTGAAGCTGTTGAGCTTGCAACAAAACTTGCAGATGGCAGGGTTTTAGTGCAGCTGATGGACGGTGTTGCAGGTGCTGAAGAAGAAGTAAGAGAGACAGCTGATAGCGTCTCTTCGGGCGCGAAGGGAGGCCTCGGTCCGGGAGAGCATATTTTCTCACTTGCCCTGGCATGCCCCGAACATGGCTTTTCCATGGACGAGCTTCAGCCACGTGATTTTTCATTCAATGCCCCGTATGGTTCCTGCCCCGATTGTTATGGCTTAGGAAGCAGGGAAGAGGTTGACCCTTCGCTTATTGTCTGCGACCCATCCCTCTCTATTGCGGAAGGCGCTATTACGCCATTTAAGAGCGGCAACTATTATCCGCAACTGCTGACTGCCGTTTTAAAGCACATGGGCGAGAGCGCTGATACGCCGTGGGAAGACTTAAAGCCTGCAACGCAAAAGGCCATTATGAACGGTATAGACGATAAAAAAGTGAGAGTCGACTACCGCACCCTCGATGGGCGAGATACCTATTGGTATGTGGAGTGGGAAGGTGTTGTTGAGGCGATCAAGCGTAAGTATTCAGAAGCAGACACCGATTCGAAGCGGGAAAAGCTTCAGAGCTATTTCGCAACAATCCCTTGCAAAACATGCAAAGGACGTCGCTTAAAACCTGAGATTCTCGCTGTCACTGTTGGCGACAAGTCCATTCATGATGTCACGGAACTCTCCGCTGCTGAAAGCCTTGCGTTTTTTAAAGGGCTCAGCTTCTCGGGTCAAGATGAGTTCGTAGCAAAGCCTATTGTGAAAGAAGTCATAGCACGCCTTCAGTTTCTGGTTGATGTCGGCCTCGATTATTTGACGTTAGAGCGGGCCACCGCAACGTTGTCAGGCGGCGAAGCGCAGCGCATCAGGCTTGCTACCCAAATTGGGGCAGGCCTTATGGGCGTTCTCTACATTCTTGATGAGCCTTCTATCGGACTTCACCAGCGCGATAATGAACGTCTGATAGCAACGCTTGAGCATCTACGTGATCTCGGCAACACCGTTATCGTGGTCGAACATGACGAAGACACCATTCGCAGCGCTGACTATGTCATAGACGTTGGCCCTGGCGCCGGCGAGCACGGTGGCTATATTGTCGCGTCTGGCACACCAGAAGAGCTTTCATCCTGCTCAGAATCACTTACGGCAGACTATCTTTCAGGTAAACGCTGCATCGCGGTGCCTGAGACCAGGCGCAAAGCCCAGCATGGCAAGCTGAAACTGACAGGAGCCCAGCAAAACAACTTAAAGAATGTGACCCTTGAGGTTCCTTTGGGCACGTTGAGCGTGGTGACCGGTGTATCCGGTTCAGGCAAAAGCTCGCTCATTACCGACACCCTTGCACCTGCTCTTGCTAACAGGCTGAATCATGCCCATAAGCTTGTCGGTCCCTATAAAAAGATGACAGGGCTCGATAAGCTCGACAAGGTGATTAACATCGACCAATCTCCCATCGGGCGTACGCCGCGCTCAAACCCTGCAACCTATATCGGTCTGTGGGACGACATTAGGAATCTCTTCGCCTCGACTGCCGAATCAAAGGCACGCGGCTATTCGCCGGGGCGTTTTTCGTTCAATGTCAACGGTGGAAGATGCGAGGCCTGTAAAGGCGACGGACAGATAAAGATCGAAATGCATTTTCTCCCGGATATCTATGTGCCTTGTGAAGTATGTAATGGTGCACGGTACAACCGCGAGACGCTTCAGGTCACCTATCGCGGTAAAAACATTGCCGAAGTGCTTGATATGACCGTAGAGGACGCCCTTGCCTTCTTCGAGAATATTCCTTCCATTAAACGTAAGCTGCAAACGCTCTACGATGTGGGGCTTGGCTACATTCGCCTTGGTCAGCCCGCGACTACGCTCTCTGGAGGAGAGGCGCAGCGCGTAAAGCTCTCAAGCGAATTGCAGAAACGATCCACCGGTAAAACGTTCTACATCTTAGATGAGCCTACAACCGGTCTTCATTTCGAAGACGTGCGTCAGCTTTTGTGCGTGTTGCAGCGTCTCGTTGATACTGGCAATACCGTTTTAGTCATTGAGCACAATCTTGATGTCATCAAAAGCGCCGACCATGTGATCGATCTGGGTCCTGAAGGGGGAAACAAAGGTGGCGAAATTGTCGCTGCGGGAACTCCGGAAGAAGTTGCCCAGGTCAAAGGTAGCTTTACGGGCATGTTCTTACAACGCGTTTTGGGAGTTGCAGATACCGTCGTCGACGCCCTTGCAAGCAATGTGGCTTAAACGCATTGTGTGACCACCGCTAGAACAACGGGGGATACTTCCGTAAAAACCTTTATATAATGGCAGCATGAAAGAAGAAACGAGAAATAAGGTAGCTCTTGTTGTATTCGTGCTGATCTTGATTGCAGCAGGCGCCATCCTGGTCAGCTATTTCTCTACTGGTCGCTCGTGGAGCGTTGTTGCAACAACGGTAGATGATCATGTCGGCCAAATGGGAGACTACTCGGTTGTTGTCTTTGAAGGCACACTTGAAAGCAAGAAAAAAGACGGTCCGTACGTCTCTGATGTGCGAAAGCATTATGCGTCTAAGGAAGCCGGCTCCCTGACGCTCAATCTTGCGGATCACGGTCGATACAAAGATCCCATTGTTTTTGATACCGGTAACAAAAAAATCGGCGTGTTTGAAGTTGACGCTTATACGTCGCGCGCGACGATAACGCGCCTTGTTACCAAGCTCAGAGAAAGCGGCGCGGAATTCGTCATTTGCATCACGCCGAAGCTTGCCCATATTCCTCTTTTTGACGGCATCGATACCGTCATACTCACAACCGAGAATACCGAAAGCGCGCTTGATCGTGATACCGGTGGCACCTTTGTTATGACAACACCCGAAAAAGGCAGTACTGCCGTTCTTTTCATTTCTTCTAATAACGTCCCGTCGCTGCGTGTCGTCGAAGAGCTCTAACGATGCAGAACAACCATGTAAAAAGAGGGATTCTTTGCGCCTTATTGGGCGGTGTGTTTTGGGGCTTTTCGGGCAATTGCGGCGAAGTCCTTATGGCGCAATACGGTGTTCCTGTCATGTGGCTCACATCAGTGAGGGCGATCATTGCTTGTATTCTCTTCTTAGCTTTTGCGCTGATAAAAAGCCGCCCATTACTGGCGCGCGTGCTTAAAGACAAAAAGACGCTGATCAGACTGGTTGCCTTTGGCGTCTTGGGCGTTTTAGGTATGCAATCTACCTATCTCGCTGCCATTAAATATGCAGGAGCTGGAACTGCACTTACGCTTGAGCAACTAAACCTTGTCTTTGTGATGTTCTACGTTTGTCTTCGCGCCCGTCGCGCACCGAGCAAGAGAGAGATCGGTGGCGTTGTGTTCGCCTTCATTGGTGTTGCCTGTATTGCAACGCAAGGTGATCCTTCGATGCTCAACATGCAACTCATAGGATTTTTATGGGGTATTGCCGCAGCGATTGCGACTGCCTTTTATAACCTGCTTCCCGCAGATGCCCTCGACAAATATGGCACTCCTATCGTGAATGGCATTGGCATGTTTTTTGCCGCACTCGCAAGCAGCCTTGTATCAAGGCCATGGGAGGTGGAAGTTCATCTTGATATTGCCGGCATTCTTATCTTTGTTGTTGGACTTGGCATCATAGGCACCTTTGTTGCCTATTTCCTCTATATCCAAGGCGTCAAAGATGCAGGACCCATGCGTGCAAGCCTACTTGCCTGTTCAGAGCCAGTAGTCGGTACGTTTGTCTCAGCGGTGTGGGTGGGAACGCAAGTTACGATCTGGGACATCTTGGGACTTGTCTTCATCATTGCGATGGTCTATCTCGTATCAAAACCGAATACGGCGCAGAATAGCCCCTCATAGGCCGTTATGTTTCCATAAGATTAAATTGAAAAAGCCGATAATCGCGGAAAACTATAATGA
>CAYPKC010000077.1:0-7220 GCA_964411215.1 uncultured Eggerthellaceae bacterium
CACGAAGAACCTGCCGAGCACCTTCCTGCCTGGCACCATGACCTACAAGGTTATTTGGAAGGCACAAGAGGCCGGCATCCGCCTGGTAACTACGCTACCGAATGGCGATAAGGGTCCGGCTGTGACAGCACTTGGCACGGCAACGCCGATCGACAACGCTATTACGGCTGAAACCGGCACACGCGTTGAGACCATTGTGGGCTCCGGCGACAACATGAAACTTCCTGACGTGGCTCAGAACGGCTACACGTTCGGCGGTTGGTTCACCGAGCCTGACGGTGCTGGTGATCAACTCACCATGCTGCCTGAGACATTCGTCTGGGGAGCTGACGAGGGCATGGTCAACATCTATGCGAAGTGGACGCCGCTTGATGCTGCTATCAACTTCGACGTGGTCATGCCTCAAGACGATGTCAAGGGTCTGCCTATCAACTTCAGCGGCAAGACTGGCGAGCCGACCGGTATGACCGAGCTGCAACAGCTTGAGGCATCCGACGGTGTTGAGATGGAATTCGTCGGCTGGTTCTCCAAGAACGGCTACAACGCTGAGAACAATACGTGGCATGAAGGCGACTGGGGCACCGAGCTTGAGAACCCGGTCGAGAAGTTCCCGTATGGCGAAGTTAAAGACGGTGTTGGTGTCACTACCTACTACGCGAAGTGGAAGCGTACCGACGATGTGACCATCAAGTTCGATTGCAACGGCGGCAGCGGCGTGAGCGACCTTGTTGCTCCGTGGGGCACGACAGTAGCTGACGTTACCGACGGTGTAACGAGCCTTTCTGACACCAGGTTCCGTCCGGTACAGGCTGGCTATGCATTCCAAGGCTGGTACCTTGAGAGCACGAGTGGCAACCCGGGTACCTATAATCCGGATACCCAGAAGTTTGTGAACCCGGCAATGAGCACGCTGCCTGAATCCTTCATACCTGAAGGCGACAGCAACCAGATCACCCTGCGTGCACGTTGGACTGCATCGCTTGCAAAGATCGCATTCAACACCAACGGTGGTACGCCGATTACCGGCTTTGAAGCAAACACGGGTACCCTTATCACATCGCTCAACGGCGGTACGTTAAGCTTCCCGGCAACGACACGCAACGGTTATGAGCTGGATGGCTGGTATACCGATGCCGCACTCACTGATCGTGTTGGTGGCGAGGCAACGGCACTTGCAGATCAGCAGCTGCCTGAGAAGATGCCTTATGACACCGCAAATGGTGGCACCACTACCTACTACGCGAAGTGGATGGCACTGGATGCATCCATCGAGTTCGATTGCGCCGATGGCTCAACGATTTCGACCATCAACATGAAGACCGGCACAGAGCTTGGCGGACTTATGCCGACCACGGTTCGCACCGGCTACACATTCCTTGGTTGGACCGTTGAGAACGAGTTCGGCGAGAACGACTTTACTGAGACAGACGGCGTCTGGAGCTACCCGGCGACCATGCCTGCTGGCAAGACCACGTTGACGGCGAACTGGAAGGCCAACAAGGTCATCTTCCACTTCGATACCGACGGCGGTACTGAGATTCCAGATATGGAAGGCATGACCGACCAGAGCACGCTTGTTGATGGCGCACGTCAGGTTATCCCTGTGGCTGAGAAGGCCGGCTACACCTTCACCGGTTGGTACTACGAGGAGACCAAGGCATCTGCTGGTTGGTTCGACGAGTACCTGATGGATAAAGATGGTGACAACTGGCTGATTCCTGCGAACTACTACTGGAACGCAGACAACGTTAAGACGGTTGACGGCGAGCTTGTTTCTACCGTTACCTTCTATGCGAAGTTCGACAAGAACCAAAGCTTCGTCAAGTTTGTTTACAACAACGGTCAGCCTGACCTGACCATCGACGGCTTTACCGATGACGCCGTTATTGGCTCATGGCCTGCTGATCCTGAGAAGACCGGCTACGAGTGGGGTGGCTGGTGGACTGTCGATAACGGTCAGTCCGGCGGCGATTTGGTAACCGAACTGCCTGCAACCTATCCTGCTGGCGGCGTAACGTATTACGCACACTGGCTCAATGGCGTGTCCCGCTACACGTTTGTGACCGACGGCATTGCAGTCGCACCGATGCAGGGCGAAACCGGCTCTCCCATCACCGACCGCACGATGCCTGGTACCACCAAGGTTGGCTATGACTTCCAAGGCTGGTACACGCAACCGCAAGGCGCTGGCGACAAGGTTACCCAGATGCCTGAGACGTATGAGCCGGGCGGCGGCACGTTCTATGCTTACTTCACGCCTGGTCAGAGCATCATTCGCTTCAACACCGCGTGGAGCGAGTGGACGCTGACCGACTGGATTGGCGTGACGGCAGAACCTACCTTCAGCGTGAGCGATCCGCAGAACAGCCCGTCAGGTACCCTTGATGGCTCGTTCCCGCGTCCGCAGAAGACACGCGAAGGCTTTGAGTTCGTTGGCTGGTTCAACGAAGCCAACGAGCCGGTCACGGGCGCACGTGAGTTCCCGGCAACAGAGAGCGGTGTCTACACCTACACGGCACAGTGGAACGAAGTTGGTCGTGGCAGCTACACCTTCGCTGTTGGCGAGGGCGCAACCCCATGCGAGACATGGACGGGCAACGTGGGCGATCCAGTTGAGCATGACGCCTTCCCGACCACCACGCGTGACGGCTATTCGTTCGCTGGCTGGTATCAGGATGCTGCACATACCACACCAGCAACGCTTCCGACCGAATACGTTGAGGGCAGCACGTCCTTCTACGCCGCTTGGGAGCCGCTGGATGTCTACATTGCGTACAACCCGATGGGCGGCACGCATGTAGCAGGTACCGTACCGACACTTGACACTATCTCTGGCAAGACCGGTGAGACCATTACGACTCCTGACCTGCCGCGTATCGCTAAGACCGGTTACACATTTGTGGCTTGGTACACCAACCCCGAATACACTGGTACGGCATACTCCACCGCACTGCCCGCACAGTGGCCGTGGGATAAGAACAATGTGACGTACGAAGGTGAAGGCGATGACAGGCATCCTGTCAGCTCGACCACAACCCTGTACGCGAAGTGGAGCGCCAACGAGCAGACCATTGTGTTTGACACGCGCGGCGGCGACGCATGCAACACCATGACCGGCGTCAGCGACCAGACGATCGATGACAGGCGTCTGCCTGTGACGTCGCGTGCTGGATATACGTTCGGCGGCTGGTACTTAAGCGCTGACGAGGCTGCAAAGCCAGCAGATGAGCGCGGAGCGGCCGAGACTGAGCTTCCGGCAAGCTACCCGGCGATTGCAAGCGGCACTACTACTTACTACGCCGCTTGGGATGCAAACCCGGCAAGCATCATTCTTGACTATGCATGGTCTGACCGCGAAGGCGGAAGCGCCGTTACCTATAACGGTTTGACAGGTGCAAGCCCGGTTGCTGCAGGCGTTCCTGCAACATTCCCAACCGCTGAAGATGAGGGCATGCATCGTGCAGGCTACAAGTTCAACGGCTGGTTCGATAACAACGGCACAGAGATAACAGAGGCACCTGCTGAATTTGCTCCTGGCACGACCGTTTACACGGCACGCTGGATTGTGGCAGGAAACGGCATGTTCACCTTCGCAAGCGAGGGCGGAAGCGCTGTTGCCAACATTACCGGTGTCGAGGGCGAAAACGTTGATCCGCGTACGATGCCTGAGACCACGCGTGATGGCTACACGTTCGACGGTTGGTATGAGGGCGAGACCAAGGTCACGCAGCTTCCTGAGAAGTTCCCCGAGGGTGTTGTGAGCTACACGGCTAAGTGGATTGCCAACGAAGCCAAGTTCATCTTCCATACCAACGAAGGCTCTCCTGTTGAAGATATCGTCGGCTCGACCGACAAGGCTGTCGACAATACCGTGATTCCGACCACCACGCGCGACGGATATGTATTCGCTGGCTGGTTTGCCAACGAAGCGCTGACCGGTGCTGAAGTAGAGCTTCTGCCGCATGTGATGCCTGCAGGCGAGACGCATTACTGGGCAAAGTGGACTGCTGGTGAATCACGCATCACCTTCAATGCCAATGGCGGAAACGTTGTAAGCGACATGGTCGGTACGACGGGCGCTGCTGTACAAGGCAGCATGCCGACGACCACGTGGAACGGACGCACATTCATTGGCTGGTTCAATGACGAAGATGCTGCAACGGCCGCAACCAAGGCTGTCAACGACGCGATTGCTGCTGGCAAGAGTGTTGACGATGCTATTGCAGAGGTTGCAGCTACCGCTGAGACATCGCTGCCTGAGTTCTATCCGGTCGGATCGAAGAATTATGTGGCCGCATGGTACGCAAAGAGCGTGACAATCACTCTGAGCGCAGGATTCGGCACCTTCGGCGACAATGTTTCCTCTGGCACGCTGAGCGAAGACAAGAAATATGTGACCTACACCGGACCGGTGGGTACGCCTACCAATATGGGATCGCTTGATGACATGCCGACCCCGACACTTTCTGGCTACACCTTCCAGGGTTGGTTCGAGGTCAACACTGATACGCATCTGACTACCGAGATGCTGCTTGATGCGGTAGATACATTCCCGCTTGAGGATGCAACCTACGAGGCACAGTGGGCAGATAACAGGCAAGGCGTCATCATCATTATTACCAATGGTGCAGATATCTCTCCTGTACCGTCCTATAATGCTGCACGTTCTGGCAACCTGAGCCTGAGGAACCTTGATCCTTACATCGAGGGCTACACCTTCGAGGGTCTCTACACCACAGCTGACTTCCAAGAGGGTACAAAGGTTGACCTGACCGACTCCGCGCAGAACACGGTCGTGTATCAGCCTGGCGTCACCAAGATGTTCTACGTCCACATGGTGCCGAACGACATTAGCTACACGCTGATGGATGGCGATGCGCAGGTGAAGAGGCTTGACGGCAAGACCGACGAGGCCATTGACGATCCATATCTGCCGACACTGACCAAGGCTGGCTACAGCTTCGACGGCTGGTACACCGAGCCGAATGGTGGCGGCACGAAGGTCAACGGCCTGCCGAACGTTTACACCTGGGATAATGCTTTGGCAACCGTTGAAGGCTCAGCTATGGTTTGCAGGTACACCTACTATGCGAACTGGACGCCTGATGCCGCATCGTTTGTCTTCGTTGCCAATGGCGGCGAGAACGCTGATCCTGGTCGTATCGACGGCGCAACCGGCCTTACGAACAGCGCAACAGCTCTGCCGACCACGACACGCGAAGGCTACGACTTCGCAGGTTGGTTCGAGGCTGGCAACGGCTACGATGTTTTGACCGGCACCTTCACCGGTGAACCGATTGCATCGGTACCTGCTACCTTCCCAATCGGCGAGGTTTACTACTACGCAAAGTGGACGCCTAAGACCACCACGATCACCTTCGATCCAGGTGAAGGCACCATGAGCGACGATCGTCTGACCGACGGCAAGATGTCCGGTGCGGTTGACTCTGCTATCGAGAACCGCAACATGCCGCATCCGTCACGTGCTGGCTATGCCTTCAATGGCTGGTATCAGGTCGGCGCAGGTTATGACGAGGCAACTGGCACATTCAGCGGCCAGGCTGTTGGCGAGCTGCCGGCAATGTTCCCACTCACTGATGTGAAGTACGTGGCACGCTATACCGCGAACCCGGCGTTTATTGTGTACGTGGCCAACTACTCTGGCGCACCTGATGACAACAACAAGCTGACGTGGCGCGGCCATACTGACGAGGCCTTGAGCGATCTTGGCTACACCGAGCTCGCACCGTTCACAACGTTCGAGCGCAACGGCTATGACATTGTTGGTTGGTACACTGACCCGGCATGCACCGCTGGCAACGAAGCAGTCCTGCCTGAGAAGTTCGCTTATCCGGCAGAGACCAACGGATTCACCTACTACTACGCCAAGTGGCAGCCCAAGACCGCTGAGATCGCATTTGACAGCGGTTGGGATAACGAGCTTGGCCAGGTTGAGTCCATCACTGGCGGTACTGACACGCCGGTGACAGGAACCCTGTATGAATTCAATACCGACGCTTCTAACACGCGCACCGGCTGGACATGGCTCGGCTGGTACGCAAGCGAGGCAGATCGTGACACTGCACAGACCGAAGCTGCTGCAGGAGACCCGATAACGGTTGAGCACGCATCGCTGCCGGCAACCTTCTCTTACCCGGCAGAGACGAACGGCGTTACCACCTTCTACGGTGCTTGGAAGGCCGATGCTGCAAAGATCACGTTCTCCTATAACCCGAACAACCTTGATGCCTTGAAGAACGCTGCAAATGGCAAGCCGACTGAGTGGAATGGCGTTACCGATCAGAAGCTCACCGATGTCAACGGCAGCTTCAACAAGTGGCCGGTACCGTATGGCCTTGATGCATCCAACGCGATTGGCGATTACAAGTTCGAAGGCTGGGTAAACGCGGCAACGAACACGCTTGAAGAGAACCCGCCGACCACATTCGCAGCAGGAACCGCTGAGTACTATGCACAGTGGAAGAATGTCGGCACCGTTACGTTCCGCTTCGTGACTAACGGCGGCTCTGAGATCATCAACCAGGGTACCGACGATAAGGGCAACCCGGTTGCTGCTAATGAGTTCGCTAAGAACAATGGTACGAATGTCGCAGAGGCACTTGCGGCAATGGGCTTCAGCACGAACCTTGAAGCTGACGAGTACAAGCCGACCTTCACCGGTTACACCTTCGATGGCTGGTGGACAAAGCAGGGCTACAACGCCACTGAGAACACATGGAACGGCGATTGGGGCACCAAAGCCACCACGCTGCCTGAGACGTTCGAGTATGACCAGGTACTCTACGCGAAGTGGATCCCGAATGCCTCGAAGATCACCTTCGACGCACAGGGCGGCCAGATCGCAACAGGTACCGATGGCGAAGGCAACCCGACTTATGCAAGCACCGTTGAGTGGACCGGCGTGACCGACGAGAGACTGCCTTTGAAGGATGCAGACGATGTCGAGAACGGTCGCGACTACAGCGAGCTGCCCATGCCGGAGCGCGAAGGCTACACGTTCATTGGCTGGTACACTGACACGGCAGGCGAAGGCACCCAGATTACCCTTGGCACCTCGCTTGCACAGTTCCCGCTTGGCGAGGACACCGTTTACTACGCGGTCTGGACTGCCAACGAGATCACCATCACCTTCAACTGGAACTATGTGGCAGACGGCGCAACCGACGCTAAGAAGGTTGTGTGGACGGGCAACGCTGATG
>CAYPKC010000078.1:0-7201 GCA_964411215.1 uncultured Eggerthellaceae bacterium
ATCGACGGCAAAGCGCGCAACGCACTTCTCGGCAACATAGGGGATGTCTTTCATGCAGAAGGCGGAATCTATGCCGTCAAACTTCTCAATCTCATAGCTTGAATGGAACCCGAACCTGCCGATAAGCTCCATGGTTGCGGATTGCGCCAACACGCTTGCGCAATACCGTTTCGTCTCAACAATGGCTTTGGTTGTCGCGTTGTCTTTATTGAGCGCGACAGACATCATGGGCGGATTGGATGCGACCTGCACCAGCGTGTTGGCAATGCATCCAACGCGTCTTCCTTCAGTATCTTTAGAGGAGATTACGTACAGCCCATAGCTCAACGTATGAAATGCTTTTCTATCAATCATGAGGTACCTCGATTCGAATGCAGAACTATTCAAGATAGAATTATAAAGTAAAGGACTCCATGAAGCGTTACGGGAGTAAAACGTGTCATTTTTGCTCGGATGTGAAAAAGTAAGCGTCGAGATGCCCACCAAGCGGGTGCTCAGTAACGTGTCCCTTGGTGTCAACACGCGCGATCGTATTGGCATTGTGGGCGCAAACGGCGATGGCAAATCAACGCTTCTCAAGGTGCTTGCGGCTGAATTGGAACCTGACGAGGGACGCATTATTAAAACAGGCGGAACGAGCGTCGGTTATTTGAAGCAGACAGATGAGCTCTCTGATACAACGACCGTCAAGCAGGTCGTGATAGGGGATCGCCCGGAATACGACTGGGCAAAGGATCAAAGGATTCGCGATCTTTTGGAGGGGTTGCTCTTCGGCATACAGCTTGATGATGAAATAGGGCACCTGTCAGGCGGTCAGCGCCGTCGTGTTGATCTTGCCCGCGTGCTTGCAGGCGACTGGAATGTCCTGATGCTCGACGAGCCGACCAACCATCTTGATATCCGCACGATCACGTGGCTTGCGGAACATCTCAAACAGCGCTGGCCAAAAGGGGAAGGAGCCCTTTTGGTCGTGAGCCACGACCGCTGGTTTCTTGACGAGGTCTGTCAGTCTATGTGGGAAGTGTATAACGGGCAGATTAACCAGTTCGAAGGTGGTTTTTCCGCCTACATTATGCAGCGCGTGGAGAGAGATCGCGAAGCTGCCGTCGCTAAGCAGAAGCATGAAAACCAACTTCGCCGTGAGCTGGCGTGGCTTTCGCGAGGAGCGCGGGCACGGGCCACGAAGCCGAAATTCCATGTCGCGGCAGCGCGTGCTTTGATTGCCGATGTCCCTGAACTGCGCAACCAACCCGAGCTTAAACGCATGGCGATGGCGCGTATTGGCAAAGACGTGGTTGATATCCAAGATGCGTCTGTCTCGTATGGCAGCAACACGGTCCTTGAACATGTTGACTGGATGTTAGGCCCGGGAGATCGCGTTGGTATTGTGGGCGAAAACGGTATCGGCAAGACCACGCTGCTCAAGCTTCTGCAGGGAGAGATTGAGCCAACGAAGGGAAAGGTCAAGATCGGTGCCACGGTGCGTTTCGCCATGCTCTCGCAGCGCCTTGAAAACCTTGCGGCCATTGAAGACGAGCGCGTACGGACAGCAATCGGGCGCTATTCGTTCAGGCGCATGGCGGACGGGAAAGAAGTCACGCCTTCAAAGCTGCTTGATGATTTGGGCTTCGATACAGCGGATTTGAATGAATTCGTGCGCGACCTTTCTGGTGGCCAGAGGCGCAAGCTGGCGCTCATGCTCATCTTGATGGAAGAGTCGAATGTGCTCGTATTAGACGAGCCGGGAAATGATCTAGATATCGATATGCTGGCAGCGCTTGAAACAGTGCTTGACGGTTGGCCGGGAACGCTTGTGGTGGTGACGCACGATCGCAACTTGATGGAACGCGTCACGGACGATCAGTATGCCGTCATCGATAAAAAGCTGCGTCATGTGCCGGGAGGTATTGATGAATACCTGAGCATCATGGCGCAGCGTAAAGACGAGGCAGCGCGCGCCCACGAGAAGCAAAGCCAGAAAAATGCGGCGCAGGAAAAAGGGGAGACGCCCACAAGCCTTCCGCACGGAGAGGGCGACAAAGACGCATCTCGTGCGCCTGAGACCAGTCTTTCACAGAATGAACAGCGCAGGCTCAAGAAACTGATGGCATCGAATGAGAAAAAGTCAGCAACTCTTCGCGGCAAAATAGAAAAAGCGCGCGAGGCCATGGCAGAGGCTGACCCTTCCGATTTCGAGGCCTTGCTTGCCTGTCAAACGGAATTACAAGATCTGCAAGCGAGACTTGATGCGCTTGAAGAAGAGTGGCTCGAAGCAGCCACGGCACTCGGGCTATAACAGTTCTTACCAGCATCTTGTGTTTTTGGCTTTGTTGGGCGCAAAGAAAGTTGTGCCTGCGACGCAAGACACACGTGTCTTCCACATTCTGAGTGACAAATAAGATGTGGATTAGTGGCATTTGCGTAACTCTTCTGGCGCGCATGCTACCCGTCCCAAGCGCCCTGCTATTATTTCGAAGCATCATAGGCTGAACATGAAAGAGGGAATCATGGAGCTCGAAAAATCTAAAACATGGCAAAACCTAGAAATGGCACTCAATCTTGAATGCAAAGCGTATTGCGAGTATTTCTTCTATAGCCAGCAAGCAAAGAAAGATGGCTATGTCCAAATCGGCGACATCTTCAATGAGACAGCTCAAAACGAACTTCATCATGCAAAGCTGCTCTTCAAAAAGCTTCACGGCGATAAAGTCCCAGGAACGCTTGAGAATCTTAAAGCTGCCCGTGAATCGGAAGAGATTGAAGGCATTGAGGCTTATCAAAACGCCGCAAAGGTTGCAAAGGAAGAGGGCTTTGATGGCTTAAGCGAGTGGTTCGAAGAGCTTTCAAAGATCGAGCTTTCGCATAAAGACCGCTACGATACGCTTATTGAGCGCGTAGAGAATGACGAAGTCTTCAAGCGCGACGAAATCAAAGTATGGTATTGCACGGTGTGCGGCCATCTGCACATTGGCAAAGAGCCTCCGGAGAAGTGCCCGGTGTGCGAGCATCCTCAAGGTCATTTCGAGATCAAGGCTGAAAACTACTAAGAGGCATGTGCCGCGGAAGGATATTTCTGGTCACGGCGCAAAAGTCAAAAAAGCGGTCAGATATAAAAAGGAGCGGCATGACCGCTCCTTTTTATACGCTCTATGAAGTCGCTTACCACTGCGTGATAAGCATATCGTGTGCAACCTGGTCGGCGGTCGCATCACCTTCAAGGACGCGCAGGATTGCAACGCCAAAATCAATTGCTTGACCTGGCCCTGATGCGGTCACAAGATTGCCATCGACAACGACACCAAAGCCATGCTGATACACGCCTTGGGGAAAATCAGTTTCGCAGCCGGGGTAGCAGGTGGCACTGCGTCCTTCAAGGAGATGCAGATTCGCAAGAATCATCGGTCCCGCACAAATCGAGGCAACCGATTTCGCTTGCATAAAGCGCGGTAAAGCGTCAGCAAGTTTCGCGCACTTCCCCAAGTTCTCGACGCCTTTCGAGCCACCGGGAACCAGAATCAAATCGTAATCGTCAAATGTGATATCTTCGACAAGGAGATCGGCTTTTACTTCGATGTTCTGCGCTGTCGTCACTTCTAATCGCTTCATGACTGATATGAGATCGACGCGCACTCCTCCGCGCCTCAACACGTCGGTCGGCGCGAGCGCTTCAATCGGCTCAAATCCATCTCCGAGCATTAAAGCTACCTTCTTCATGTTGTCTCCTCTCTCAGGGGGGAAAGATACCTATACGGAATTGCAACCATCTGTCTCTACCACAGAGGCATATCAGGTATTGGCCTACTATCGTTATAGCGATATCTCTTGCAGAGGGAGATGAATATGCCAAAAAGTAATGTAGTTGAAACACGCGTCATGGAAAAAAGAAGGCCGCTTCGAATACTCGGCATTATTGTGGCGGTCATTGTTGGGCTTATTGCGGCAGTGCTTATTGGATTCAACATCTATATCAAAGTGACGTATGCCGATTTCTATACGCAGGCAACCGAAGAATTCCAAGAGCCAGGCATTTCTTCAGGCTTCATTCCGCAAGACCTTGATTATCTTGAAGACAGCGGCACGTGGCTCTTCAGCGGGTATACCGGAAGCGATTCGCCGTCTCCGCTCTATAAAAGAACAGCAGATGGCAAAGTTCAAAAGCTGACGGTCAACACGCCGGATGGATTCGACTATATGGGACACGGGTCAGCCATCACATCGAATGATCTGTATGCCTATATGGCAACTGATGAGGGATACATGGTGTTTTATCTCTCTGATGTCGAAGCTGCACAGGATGGAGATACCATCACCGCTTGTGGAGAAGTTTCTTTGAATGTTTCTCCCGCCTTTACAAACATAGAAAACGACTATTTATACGCAGGCAATTTCTATGATGGCAAGACCTATACCTCTCCTGAGGATTTCCACTTAACGGCTCCTGATGGCCAAGAGCATGGCGCGCTTATGTTTGCCTATCGCGCCTCAAACGATGCTGAGTTTGGTTATGAAACGGTGCCAGAGGTTGCCTATTCCATTACCGGCAAGGTGCAGGGTATGTGTGTGACCGAAAGCGGATCCATCATTCTTTCAACGTCGTGGGGATTTTCCGCATCGCATCTGTATGAATACGACGTCGCACAGCTCAGTGCTCCCGATGGCACGTATAGCTACGATGGCAATGAGATCCCGCTGTACTTCCTTGATTCCCGTACGCTCGTGCGTGATATAACCGGTCCTCCCATGTTTGAAGGCATTGAAGACATTGATGGGCGCGTATACATTTCAGACGAATCTGCATCTAACAAATACATCTTTGGAAAGCTCTATGGAGCGGGGAAGGTATTTTCCATACCGGTATAGCTGTAAACATTTCAGCACGGGCGACCTTTGAAGCATCTCATGTAATAAGAAGCATTACTCCGCCGAAAGGGCAAGAAAAAGGCCTGCTTGCGCAGGCCTTTTTCATGATGCGATGGTGATTTACGATTACTTGCCGAATTCGTCTTGATGTGCGGCAACGAATCTTTCAGCAGCATCGGCGCGGATGATGTAATCTTCGCCGAGATTGCGAGAAATATAATCTTCCGCATATTTGCCAGCTTCCCTGAATCCTTCGAGAGGCACAATCTCTATAGTGACAGGGGCTTCAAGCTTGGCCTGCAATTGGGCAACTGCTTTTGCAGCAACGACTTCGTCTTCATTGTCGACGAAGAGGATCTTCGCCTCAGGCATGCCGCCAATATAATTGATTTGCTTTTCGGTGCTGAATGGATCGACTGTCTCAAAGAATGCTTTGAGTAGAAGTGGCAAAGGAATAACGTCGGCGTCATAATCTACCCGGATGCACTCAGACGTACCAAGGGATTCTGAATCTACTTTTGCCAGCCAGAATGTTTCGGTGATGGTATCGTTTCCGCCGTCGGTCACGCCAAGTTCAGTTTCAAGAACGCCCGGCAGGTTATCAAGGAAATCTTGACCGCCCCAAAAAGTACTACCGGCAAGATATATTCTGCGCTTATTCATAGGAGCTCCTCACGTCTTGATTATGTCTACCATCATGGTACTTTCGGATGTCTTCCCAAAGGCATTGAGCGTCGATAAGTAAGCAGATTGTTTAACTCCCTTCATCTCAGGATATAATCAGCGCTATATAAAGGAGAAATCATGGCTCGTGAATCGCTTGCTTCGAAAATCAAACGTGCTGCACTCATTGAAGAGCGCATGTATGACTACTATGGTCCGGGGCAGGCCTCCCTTGATTACAGCACTCCCTTTGAACTCACGGTTGCCGTTGTGCTTTCAGCGCAATGCACCGATGCGGCGGTCAACAAGGTAACGCCCACGTTGTTTGCGTCTTTTGGAACGCCATGGGCTATGGCGCAAGCGAGCATTTCGGAAATAGAAGATATCATTCATCCGCTTGGGTTTTACCATGCAAAAGCGAAAAATCTGCTTGCTCTTGCCCAAACCTGTATAGCGGAGTTTGGCGGCGAGATTCCCAACGATGTGGATAAGCTTCAGATGCTCCCTGGTGTGGGGCGCAAGACGGCAAACTGCGTGATGTGCGAAGCATTCCAGAATCCTCAAGGAATAGCAGTCGATACGCACGTTTATCGCATTGCCCATCGACTTAAACTTGCAGGGCCTTCTGCAAACACACCGCAAAAAACAGAGGATATTCTCCTTAAAGTATTCCCTCAAGAAGTGTGGGGATATGTGAATCATCAATGGGTGCATTTTGGCCGCGAGTTTTGCCGAGCGAGAAATCCGCTTTGCGGTGAATGCATTATTGGAGATCTTTGTCCGACGAGAGGACAGTGGGGCTAACATGAAACCTACCTCGCATAAAGAGGTTCATGCAGGCACGCACGCGCAAAAAGCGCATCACGAGGCCCCTTCTCAAACAGAAGCGGATGCACAGCGCACGGCAACGTTGTTTTACGAGTCAAAACTACCGGTGCAAGGGCATCGCGCGCTCCATCCGTTTGACAATGAGCTTTCCATCCCCTGGGATCCGGCGTGGCTCAACGAGCCTTCCGAGGTATACCATCCCGACCTTGCGATTGCCGGCCTTGCTCTGTCACTCGCAACGTATCGGAACAACCCTCAAAATGACTACCAGTTCATTTTGAAAACACTTGAGAGCTTCGGTTTTACCCGCGTTGATATTTCATCCTATGCGCATCGCACGACCTATGACGATTCGGATTTTCAAAAGGATGTTGATTTGGTCGCATACGCTTTTGCGACGTGCGACATACCTGCGCCGCCCGCTCAAACGTCGCAGGGTGACAAAAATGCGACAACCTGCGTACTTTGTGCTGTGCGCGGGACATCGCCTACGATCGAGTGGAAGTCCAATGGCAATATTGCCGATTCTGTCAAAAATGGCGATTACTCGCACGTTGCCTATCACGAAGGATTTCGTAAATCTGAACAAGAAATGCTTGCATCGCTGAAACGCTACCTGAGCGCGCACGACCTTGACGCATCGCAGGTGAAATTCTTTGTTGTCGGGCAATCACGGGGAGCCTCGATCGCCAATCTGTTAGGGGCAGATCTCAATAGGGGTCAGGCTTACGGATTGAACGTCGATGCATCACGCGTCTATACCTATACGTTTGCTTCCTCGTGCACCACGTTTCTCAAAGAAGCCGTAACCGATGCCTATGCAAACATCTTCAATATCGTGCATCCGGAA
>CAYPKC010000079.1:0-7040 GCA_964411215.1 uncultured Eggerthellaceae bacterium
GAACTGCGGATCGGAAAGGCCGGCGACCAAGCGGTTGTTCCAATAAAGACTCTCGGAAGTGACTTCGGTCGGCGTATCGAGATATGCCGGCAGCGATTTCACATTCGCATACATCGCAACAGCCGTGTTGAACGGGCCGGATGCCGGTGCAAACCAATGAACGCCGCGGAGCGCCTTGGGAGCGTTCGGACGAATGCAGAGCACGGAGCATTCAGAGGTGCGGTCGATGCCAATGAAACGGTACTGATGGCGCGTGGCCGGCGTGCCCTTTGTGCCGTAGCAATCATATTCGGTGCCGTCATAGGTGGTGCTGAGCCAGTTTTTCACGTCAGAGGCCGATAGCTTCTTGTCCGGACGTATAGCCCACGGAATGTCGAGGCTTTCCGGACCAAATTCGGGAGCAGGGCCTTGGAAGCGCGGGTCGGACGGCGTCAGACGGCTGCAAAGAAACCATTTGCGCGGCGCATTGTAGAGCTGATCAAGCCAGCTGTAGGTAGAAAACGCGATGCGTGCGTTGAAGAAGCGCGGCATGCCTTCAATGGTTTCACCGGCATCGCTTTCATGGAGAGGCATATCCATGAGCAGGTCGTGATCCTTCATCCATTGAGCCAGATCAGCGCTGCACATGTAATCGTGCTGGTCTCCTAAAGCATCAGCGAGATCGAAGTGATCGATGCCTTGGCGATTTGGCTGGACGACGTAGCAGTCATCGGGAACACGGCGTGCGATCCAATGATGGCCGCCGATGTTTTCCCAGTACCATACGTCTTTTTCATCCCCGAAGGCCACACCGTTGGTTTCATAGGTGCCGTACTTTTCGACGAGCATGCCGAGGCGCTGCACGCCTTCGCGCGCCGTTTTGACGTACGGAAGCGTGATGGTGGGCAAGTCTTCTTCGCCGATGCCGCCGATCACTTCGGGCTGGTAGTTTGCATCTCCCGGTTTGCCAACCGCAGGCTGATAAGAGACGAGCGGGTCTGCGCCTAGGACGCGCGCATTTGCCGAAATGGTTTCGGTCGAAGACATTGATACGTTTGCAGCGTTGATGCCTGTTTCTGCCCAAATGCCGTTAGAGAGATCGGCGTTTGGCGTGCACGTATAACGAAGTGGATTGTCAGGTAACTCGATAGTCAAATGGCTGTTCACGCCGGTGTATGTACGCGGCTGGTCTTCTGGATTGACGACGATCATCTTTTTTGCGTTGAATGAAAAATCTTCGCCGTCCTCATTGCGAGCGACGATGGTGGAGCCGTCGTTAGTGGCAAGGCGTCCCACTAAAAGTGTTGTGCATCCCATGATTTCTCCTTTATTGGGTTTTGGGGACTTGTTTATGCATCCCATCGTAGCGCGGGCAACAGAGAGACGGCGAAGCTTGCAAGGCTCGGAAAACGCTTGTTGTAAGAACGTTGCCCAGAGGTAATGCAACCTGGAAAAGTGGGACAACGGGGACGTAGCTTATTGTCCCGTTTTTGTTGTCTCGTGGTGAGCGAGAGTGGGACAACGGGGACGTAACCTATTGTCCCGATCTGCAAGTTCGAGACTCAGATCGGGACAATAGGCTACGTCCCCGTTGTCCCACCCGTTGTCCCACTCTCAGTTGATAAAAACAAAAACGGGACAATAAGCTACGTCCCCGTTGTCCCACTTTTCTCACACAAGTCGTATCATTGACGGATGAACAAAAAGCGCTACATTCCCATTTTTGGCATTTCGATCCTGCTGATGATAGCGGCCGTGTGCGTATACCTCACAATGTTGTCCCAAACGGTAGCCGGCAATCTTATGAGCTCGGTGGAAGAAATCTCACGCCACGATGTCGAGTCCATCGAAGGCGTCCTCGACAACGCGTACGCTCGCCTCGAAGCTGTGGAAGAGCGCATAGATGTCTACGATGTCGAAACCATTTCAGAGGCTCAAGAGCAGCTCAATCTTGAAGCCGCTTCTTCTTCATTCTTCAACGCTATATATATGATGGATGAGGCAGGATACCTTTACAGCTCCTCATACATGGATCTTCCTCCTGATAAACATGCCTATGACGAGATTATGCAAGACGGGCGAGAGCATTTTGTCATGCTCTACGACGACGCATACGGTAGGCTTGAAACTACCAAAGAATCACTTATCTATGGCATTCGCTTGACTAATATCACCATCGAAGGCCATCGCTTCATCGCGATGCTCGGGCGCGGCGATCTTTCCAACATCCGCGATCAACTCCTCATTGAAAGTTTCAACTCCCAAGGCATCTCAAGTGTGGTCGACGATCAGGGCTACTACATTGTGAGCGCGTCTCCAGCAACTGACCTTGCTGGCCGTAATAACTTCTACGACATGCTGCGCGCCGGCACGATTGAAAATGGCGTCACTCTTGAAGACGTGCGCAACAACATCTTGGAAGGCAAAAGCTTCGTCATCAACTGTGTGACGGCAGCAGGCGAGCGCTTGGTACTCAGTTTTGCGCCGGTTGAAGGTACAACATGGTCGTTCATCATGGCGGTTCCGCGCGACGTGTTTGACCAGCGCTTTGCTCCCTTTATCGTAATGACTGCCGTGATGCTCATCGTGGTTGTGATTGTGCTCATCATCATGATGGCTATCATCTTCCGCTTTATGAAGCGTTCCATGTTGGCGAATGCGGAAGCAGCTGCACGTACGGAATTCCTGTCGAACATGAGTCACGAGATTCGTACACCGCTCAATGGCATCATCGGGCTGAATCATTTGATGGCGGGAAGCCTTGATGACCGCGAAGCTATGAAAGGCTACGTTAAGAAATTGGGGAAGGCTGCCCAGTATTTGCTTTCGCTGGTCAACGATATCCTTGATGTGTCGAAGCTCAGAGCAGGCAAAGTTGAGCTTGACGAAGAACCATTCGACCTGAAGGGAGTGGTCGATAACGTTTGCGAAATGCAGCGCGAATCCATCCAGGAACGCGGTGTCACACTTCACGTACAGATCGACGATCTTATTTATCCTCATCTCGTGGGCGATGAGGTCCGCCTGAGTCAAATTCTTATGAATATCCTCTCAAACGCCGTCAAATTCACGCCCGCAGAAGGCACCATTACGCTTACGGTGGCTCAGCATATAAATACGGCGGATCGCAATGTCACCACGACCGTATCCATTGCCGATACCGGCTGCGGCATGACCCACGAATTCCAGGAGCACATCTTCGATATGTTCACTCAGGAGCGCAATTCAAACAGCATTTCTCAAAAGGGAACCGGTCTTGGCATGGCTATCAGCAACATGCTCGCGTTGCAGATGGGCGGTAAGTTGATTGTGGAAAGCGAGCTTGGCAAAGGCTCCATTTTCACGCTCATGGTGCGCCTGCCGCTTGATCCCGCCTACGGCATACAGTCGGAAATCGGGAAGAAGGCAGCGTCGCTTGAAGAAGCGAAGGGCGAAAGCGAAGCTCTTGCAGCGTCTGCGGAAACTCCTGCGGAAAAAGTTGGGGGAGCAGCTGCGCCAGAAACGCCAGCCACGCCGGCAACGCCAGCAGCGGAGACGTCCGTAGTAGCCCCATCACCCTCCGCACCCGTAGAGCCCTCCTCAGCCGCACCCCCCGAAGCCTTGCGCATCCTTGTCGCCGAAGACAACGAGCTCAATGCCGATATTATTTCGGCAATCCTGGGCAAAGAAGGCTACGAAGTCGTTGTTGCCACCGACGGGCAAAAGGCGGTCGAAGCGTTCGCCGCCTCTGAGGAAGGCACGTTCATGGCCATTTTGATGGACGCCCAAATGCCCGTTATGGATGGTTATGAAGCTGCTAAGGAGATTCGCCGCCTGAACCGCAGCGATGCCCAGTCTGTGCGAATATTTGCTTGTACGGCATCAACGTTCACCGAGGATATGAATCGCGCCTTGGAAAGCGGCATGGACGACTTCCTCGCAAAACCGCTCGATGTGCCCGATATGCTGAAGAAACTCGGAGAAGTAAAGAGCAACCTATGACACATAAGAAGGCAGGCACCACGATGAGAAAAGCTGCGCGTCGGCTGCTTCTCATTGCCGTCGCGTGCATTCTTGCGCTCGGAATGTTTGCGGGCTGCTCGAACACCGAAGAGAAGCGCGTCCATCTCACCATCAAAGTGCCGCGTACGGGTCATGATGTGGCATTTGACGAATCCATCACGCAGATCGACCAGGTCATTCAGAAGATGGCCGATGCCTTTGTGGCGAACTACGACAAAGTCCCCGTTGATATAGATGTGGAAGTCTTCGAGCAGAATCGCTACGACGACGCCGTGGTTGAAACGTTCAACACGCCGCATGCGCCTGACGTGCTCTACGGTGATTACTTCAACACCTCGACCTACATTCATACGGGGCGCGTCGTGACGCTTGACGACATCATCACCGACGATCTTCGCGAAGACGTCTATGACTATCTCTGGGACATGAGCACGCTTGACGGACATGTCTATCTCATGCCGTACTTGACGCGCCAAAACGTGCTTGCTTACAACAAAGATCTCTTCCGCCAGGCGGCCTTGGAAAACTACATCGTCGACGGGCAAATCCAATCGTGGACGAAGGACGAATGGACACATATTCTGGACACGCTAGCAGCAAATCTGCCCGAAAGTGTCTATCCCATGATGATGTATGCCGCAAGTTCGCAGGGCGATACGCATATCATGACGCTGTTGCGCTCGGCTGGTTCTACGTTTTTTGACGAGACAGGCCACTTTGCGCTTTCTACCCCTGAAGGGATAGAGGCGCTGCAATGGATTCAAGATGGCGTAAAGAGGGGATGGTTCCCTCCCCATAGTGAAAACTTGGAGATAGAAGATTGCTCAAGCCTCTTCCGTCTAGGACAGCTTGCTATTTATATGGTGAATAATGCGTCGATTGGGCGCTATGGCGACACGATCGGACTCGTGAATTTTCCTGGAAATGGCGATCACGGTTGCGCGACCACGTTTGTTTCGGGGTTCGAAGTGTTTGACAACGGTGATCCGCAGCGGCTTGAGGTGGCGAAAGATTTCCTGTCCTTTGTTTACAGCAACGAAGAACTGCTGAGTTACAGTGCTGGTACGCTGCCGGTTCTGAAAAGTATTTCCGATCGCTATGGTAAAGATATTTATGCGTTCGAGCTCTTTTCGAACAACCGGAAGAATGTCGTCGACTTTACGGGAAGCAATCCCGACACGCGGGCAGTGCGTGAGATTTTCTACGAATGCATCCATGACCTTTTGATGGGTAATATGGATGCGACCGAAACGGCTCATAAGATCGATACGCTTTGCAACGAAGCTATTGACAAAGGCATTTCCACCAGCACGCTGCACGAGTAGGTTGGGCCCCTTCGCCAGCACGCTGCACGGGTAACCAGCTCCCTTCGCCAATTGAGCCAGCCCTCTCTACCGCCCCTTCACCGTCTCGTACTCCGCCCTTCGCACCCCCAGCCTACACCTGCCCCCTCCCACCACCTTCCGCATACTTATATCGCGCACACTCATATTTTCTCTGGCGCAAGGTCGTGCAAGGCCTCGCACAAGGCTGTTTGTAACGTAAAGAAATCGAAGAGCTGACACGCCGTTTTCTTTATGATGGCGCAACTGTGACGTTTGCACCTCACATATATATGACTTGATCAAGATCATTAAGGTAGAGATTGTCTAAGAGGCTTCTCTTCCGCCCCTTGCGCTGCGTATCACAGAACGAAGCGGATCGCACTTTGGATTGTCTAAGGTTGCGGTTGACACGGGAAATTGAAAAAAAGGGGTGAGATCATGAGCTCGAGTGCTGCTACATCTTCAAAATCGCAGACGAAGGTCGTTGCCAAGCCCTCAACTGGAACGTATATCAGCCTGATGGCTTTGGTGATGATGAACGTAACCATCATCGGCAGTGTTGCTAATGATGTCCAGCAAGCTTACTACGGGTTGTCGTCCGTTACGCTTTTCATCATCGGCGCGATCGTGTTCTTCCTTCCTACTGGCCTGGTCGCCGCGGAGCTTGCATCCGGGTGGGGTCAGCGCGGAGGTATCTTCAGGTGGGTAGGTGAAGCGCTAGGCCCAGGCCTTGCATTTACCTGTCTGCTGATTCTCTGGTTCCAGACATCTATTAACTTTGGCATGGGCGTCGCGTCCGCCTCAGCAACCATCGGCTTTTACACGCCAGATTGGGACTGGGCAGTTCAATTTATGAACCATCCTCAAAACCAGTTCTTTATTATCTTGGCATGGCTGGCGTATTACTGGGGTCTGACCTTTGTCTCCACCAAAGGCGTCAAGGCGTTTGCGCGCCTGACGAAATACGGCGTCATTATCGGAACGTTTATTCCGCTGGCGTTCATCGTGATCTTCACGGTGGTCTGGCTGGCACAAGGTAATGTCTCTAACGTTACGCCGTCACCCGAGGCATTCAATCCGTTCTCAAGCGGCTTCAGCCTCACCAATTTGGCATTGGCTGCTGGCGTATTCTTCAGCTTCGCCGGCATCGATATGAATGCTGCACACATCAAGCAGCTGAAGAAGCCGCAGAAGGAATTCCCGCTTTCGATTTTCATCGCGATGATTCTGACGCTGATCATCTTTATCGCTGGCACCGTCTGCATCGCTATCGTAACGCCGAAGCAGGATATGAACCTTGTCTATGGCCTGTATCAGACCTATAAGATCTTGGGCGCTACGTTTAGCTGCCCGTGGATTTACGTGGCGTTTGTGTGGGTCGGCCTTGGTGCTTCTATGGCAGCTCTTATCACGAACATGGCAGGCCCGTCATTCATGCTCGGCCAAGCCGGCCGTTCAGGCTTCCTGCCCAAGTTCATGCAGAACAACAACAAGCACGGCATGCCAAGCCGCCTTATGTACATCCAAATGGCTTTCATGACCATTGTTGCCTTCCTCGCGTTCTTGATTCCGAATATTGAAGGTTTTGTCGTCCTGATCACGCAGGCCATCACCATTTTGTACATGCTCTACTACGTGCTGATGTTTGTATCCTTCCTGAAGTTGCGTCGCGACCAGCCGAACCGTCCGCGCCTGTTAAAGGTGCCTGTTGGCAGCGTAGGCGCGTGGATTGTT
>CAYPKC010000080.1:0-7013 GCA_964411215.1 uncultured Eggerthellaceae bacterium
ACCGTTGAGGTTGAGTATTGCGACAAGAACGACAACTCCGGTCCGCGTCCTAATCTGCCGGCCGGTGAGACTATTGATCAGTTCGATGTGACGGTCTCCATTCCGAATAGCGGTGGCACGGTGTCTCCCATCACTACTAAAGCCAACAGGGGTGGCAACGTCACGTTTACCGTAGTTCCGTTCAAGAATTACAAGCTGACTTCTCTCAAGGCTAACGGTGTTCCGCTGACCGTCGAGAAGGGAACGGCGCAGCTGACCAACGTGACGTCCAACACAAAGGTTGAGGCACTGTTCGAAAAGGTTGAGAGCGCAACAAGCGACACCGATTACACGGTGTTTGCAAGCGTCTCCGGCAATGTCGGCGGTACCATATCCCCTGCTGGTGCGGTGACCGTTCCTGCCGGTGGAACCCAATCCTTTACGATCATCCCGAGCCCGGGCTACAAAGTAAAGTCCATTGATGTTTCCAGCAACGGTGTTCAAGAAAAGCACCTTGAAGGCTTTACCGGTGGCGAGTACAAACTGTTCTCCGTGAACGCCAACAAGAATATGATCGTGACGTTCGAGGAGCTGGGCAGCGGTGAAACGGGTACGCAGGTCACTACGCATACCATTACTGCTGATTCTACCGTCAACGGCCGCATTTCCCCTGAAGGCAAGGTGCAAGTAGCAGACGGTGGCACAGGCACGTTCTCGTTTATCCCTGAAAAAGACTGCAAGCTTTCTTACATCGTCGTTGACGATGTGCCGATCACGGCTGAGCAGCTGAATTCGAAGCAGTACATCTTCACGGGTGTTAAAGAAAACCACTCGATCCATGCGGTCTTTGTTTCAAGCGACGAGACAACCGACTTCAAGACCGTCACGGCAAGCAATCCTTCGTATGGCTCTATCACGCCGACCACGCAGCTCGTGCAAAAGGGCGGAAGCCATACCCTTACTGTTGCTCCCATGTACGGCTACAAAGTGTCCGATGTCAAGATCGATGGCACGTCCATTGGCGATGTAACCACGGGCGGCCGCATTGAGACGACCGTGACCGGCAGCGAAGGCAACAGCATTGGATTTGCATGGGAGTCCGGCAAACTGACGCTGAAGGCCGTTCCGGAAGACATTGAAGTGGGCGCGACTTTTGTGAAAGACTCGTCTTCGTCAACAACACCGCCGTCTTATGTGCCCATTGGGGGCGGCACGGGATCAAATCCTTCGAATAGCGGTGCTGGCGGATCGACTTCCATTGAAGGTGGTGGCGGTGGATTCATTGAGAAGCCAGGCCCTGATGCAAGCGATGCTGAGAAGAACCCCTCTGTCACTATCGTTCCGGATGTCGGAAGCACGGTTGATGAGGTTGTAATTGAATACGGTGATGGCAGCAAGACTGTTATTACCGACGATGGCAAGCGTGAGTACGACAGTGACGGCAAGTTGCTTGATTCTTCGGGCAACCCGACAACGCCGGAGTACATCTATACCGACAGCAGGCCGCTGCAAGGTCCGGTCACAGATACCATGCCGAATTCCCACAGCGTGGCTGAAGACGGCTATGTGAACATCGACGCAGAAAAGGCCGCTGATACCGGTGGCGTAAACGTTGATGTGGTCTTCCGCCCGATTGATCCGAACAAGGGCGACGACACGCTGACCAAACCCACCTACTACGAGATTGTGACCAGCTCTTCTAATGGCGGTCAGGTCTTTACCTCTGGGCGCACCAAGGCAGCAGCTGGTTCTAACGTGGTCATCCAGATGATCGCAAGCAACAATTATGAGCTCGCAACGCTGAAAGTTGATGGAAGCGACGTGCCCAATGCGAGAACTTACGTCTTTCCGAATGTTCAGGCCAACCATACGTTAGAGGCCACATTCGGTTATGTTGATTCATCATTTGTCTACTACGACGTAACGGCAAGTGTAAAGAACAATACTGGCGGCCGTGTGAGCCCTGAGTTGAGCAGGCCTGCTGAGAATGAAGACATTGTGATCGTGTTTGATCCCGACAGAGGTTACAAGATCAAGAATGTCATTATCACGGGCGGCCCTGACGGTACGAAGGAACTTGGCGAATGGTCTTCACCAGTCTATACGCTGCGTAACATTACCAATAATATGCAGGTCGTTGTTGAGTATGAACCTACCGACACACCGCTGAATTGGCCCACGACCATTCCGGTCACCACTTCAGTACCGACGGGCAATGGATCTGTATCACCTGAAGGCTCTTCGGCTTCGCCCATCCTGGTTCCTGAAGGATCGCAGTACCGCTTCGACTTTAAGCCGGATCCAGGTCATGTGATCGACTATGTCGTGTTCAATGGCTACAAGACAACGCTTGAATCGACGGCAACAAGCTTCTACGCAAGCCCTGTGGCTGGTGCCGAGAATAACCTGGCAGTCTATTACACCTCTGCTGCTTCAAAGAATCCGAAATACTGGAACTTCAACGCAAAGGTCGAAGGCGGCCATGGCTCGATCACTCCTACGTTCCAAAGGGTGCAAGATGGCTTCTCACAGCAGATGTACATCACGCCGGCTGCAGGTTATACCATTGATACATTCCAGGTAAATGGATGGAACCAGAAGCCAACGCCGGCCGTACCTGAAGGCACGTCGTTTGATCCTTCCAAGTACTATTCGCAGTACACCTATACGGAGAATAACATTAAGGGCGACGTCAATGTGGTTGTCACGTTCAAATCCATTGGCAGCGCTCCAGTCATCCCGATTGAGTCACACAAGATCACGGTAACCATGAACGGAAGCGGCCGTGTCACGCCGCTTGGCGTGCAGCCGAGTATTCCGCTTGGCAAGTCTCTCAGGGTTGACCTTGAGACCGTGGGCACCGACGTGCTTGGCTCCGTATGGATCACCGAGAAGGGTGCAGGTGAGAATGGCGCTGACGTGAAGCGCAATGTGTATAACGATGCCCTTAAAGGCTGGTTCGAGGTTATCATGGGCTCGCATGATATTGACATTGAAGTCAACTTCGTACCCATGGGTACCACGCAGTATGTCCGCGCACAAATGGGCAGCACCAAGACGGCTGATGGCAAAGACATAAATGTGAACATCTCCTTACAAGATAAGACTGATGCGATCTCTTCGATTTACGTGGATCCAACGACGCGTTACCTGATGAAGGATGACAAGGTCACCCCCATGGACTTCACGCAAAACGACGAGTACCGCTTCTATCTGACGCCGATCCTATCTGACGGTAAGGAATACGTCATTGATTCGGTGAAGTATGCGGGTGTAGAAGTACCCGTTACCAAGGGTGCGTCATATGTTGATGTCAAGATGACGCAAGACGGGTTCTTTGACATCGTCTTCCGTGAGAGGACTGAAGATGATCCCATTATTAACCCTGGTCTCAAGTACCAAGTGACTACAAGGAATATGAATGGCGACGGCGTGGGCGGCCAGATCTCGCCTGAAGGACCGTTCACGGTTGATATCGGCGGCAAGACCGGTGGCATTAACTTCCAGCCAAATGAAGGTTGGATGGTGAAGAAAGTCGAGCTTGTTTACCTTGACGAAGACGGCAATCCGCTTGCTGATCGTGACCCGTATGTCGTGCCGCCTGAACTGCGCAAGGGTAATTCTTATAACGTAACCGGTGTCAACTGCAACACCGAGGTACAGGTAACGTTCTGCGAGGCCGTTCGCGTTGAAGTGAACTGCCAGTACGATAGAGGATACATTTCACCGAACCCGAGCGATAAGTACATCGAGCTTGAGAAGGGTACAGGCGAGCTTCTGTTTGTCGTTGCTCCGTATGACGGCTGGTATGTCGAAGACGTAACCGTAGATGGCGGAAGCAAGTACGGTGACCTGCAGCAGAGTAACGAGTACGCAAGCTACATGGCAGGTGTTTCTGGCAACGACATTCGTTTTGTTGAGCCGGGCGAAGGCGTAAAGGGTCCGGAGCTTGACGAGCAAGGCATGGTTGTGGAGAACTTTGCTGATGGAAACATGGCTGTGATGGCAGCTAATGCACCTGACAGCGAACTTGCCAAGCTCAATGGCACCGCGGCAAAGAAGGGCACGTTCACCAGGGCTTATGGCTTTACCGCTCCGCTGACTGCCGAATATCCCGAGACCACCAAGGTGAACGCAACGTTCTGGAGGCCTCAGGTTGCTCCGACTGAATACACCATTACGCCGGTTGTGAAGGGCAAGGGCGGCAGGATTGAGCCTTCGGTGGCCAAGAAGTACACTGCAGGAAGCAAGCCGTCGTTCAACTTCATTGCCGACAATGGTTACAGCGTACGTTCAGTCAAAGTTGACGGCAAGGCGATCAATGGCGCATCGCTGGGTCAGAACGGCACTTCGTACACCTTTGATGCTCTGACAGCAGACCATACGATCGAGGTCGAGTTTGGCCCCATGCAGGGAACAGCTTCTGGCATTGACAGGCTTGTCCGTGTTGCGAGCGCCCTTGCGAAGACGGGCGACTTGACCGCACCGATTGTCGGACTGTTCTTGGTTGTTGCGGCTGCTGGTATTGGCGTTACCATCTTCAGCAGCGTGCGTCGCAAGAAGAACATGAAGCAATAAGAGATGCGGGCTGCATGTGCACATGACAGGCAGCACATCGTAATCCACCTATGCGAGGGGCTGACTAAATGTCAGCCCCTCGTCTATCTGATAAGCTATACCAGTTGATTTTGACAAGGAGTACTTTTGATTTACTGTCCACAATGCGGAAGCCCCAACTTCGATGATGCAAACTACTGCGATCATTGTGGTGAACCGCTCATTAAAGAAGAGGATGTCAGGCGCAAGCAGGCTGCTGCCGAGGCCGCCTATCGCGAAGAGGCAGACAGAATGCGTCGCGAGCATCAGGCGTATCAGAAAGCGTATCGGCGCGCGCAAAAGCAGGCGAAGCGTGCTGCGAAAACGTCGGGTGGCGCTGCTGGTGCTGGTGGCTCTGGCGGCTCTGGTAAGAAGGCGCAGAAAGCCAAGCGTGCCGGTGGCGTGCAAGGACAAGCGCAAGGACAAGGGTCGCAGTTTGCCCAGGCGCAGGGTGTTGGCGCGCAAGGTGCTGGTGCGCAGGGCGCAGCTGGCTCTGCTCAGCATACTGGTGGCGCCAACGAGCCGATTCCTGCCGTTACCTATGATGCCGACGTAGCGGTCTATCGCCACGGATGCTTTGCGCAAGCCTGGGATGACGTTACCGAATCAAAGGGCTGGGGCAAGAAGGTCGCGCTGCTCGGCATTATCAACATCGTCCCCATTCTCAATTTCTTTGTGACGGGATATGCCATGAAGTGGGGAAGCCAACTTCCGCGCGATGAAGTACTTCCCATGCCGAATAAGATTGTGAGCGAAGGCGTTTTCAAGAACGGCTTCTTCGCGTTTATCATTTCCCTGATCGTGGGTATTGTCGGCGGCATTATTGCGGGAATCTTGAATTTGATCCCTGTTCTGGGTGTCATTTTGGGCATTGCGGTGTACTTGTTCTTAGATCTGTTCAAGTACCTGTCGATTATGCGCATTGCCATTTGGGATAACCTCGGCAAAGGCTTTGATGTCAAAACGATTTTCCGCCATATCTTTACGGGGAATTTCGGCGCGCTCTTCTGCGCAACGGTGCTGCCCGGTATCATAATTTGGGCGGCCATTTCGTTTATTTCACTGGCGCTTGTTGCCATCTTCGCTCTGCCGACCATCAACGAGCTTATGACCGGCATTCAATATGCGCAGATGGGACAGTCATCGCTCTATGGCATGGGCGGGCTGGGCTCTTCCATGATGGATCCGTTCAGCATGATGTTTGGATTCAACCCCATGATGTCGATGTACAGCTCCATGGCGCCGGCGATGATTCAAGGTGCCATTATGGCGCTCGTGCCGTTGATGATGTTTATTTACTTCATCACCAGCTTCTTGCAGGCATTAACGTACCTGCTGACCTTGCGTGCAACCGGACATTACGTAGCTCGCTTCTGCCGCGATTGGACGACCTCGGCACATGAGTAATGCAGGCGGGAATCCCGAAGAGCAGGAATCAGGTACACAGTCAGAAGGAGACTTCTCGGCAAAAGCTGACAAAGAGGCGCCGCGTCAGACCAAAGCAACGCTGCGCATGGGCACGGAGCGCATTGGCAAACTCTTGTTTGAGTTTTCGCTTCCCGCCATTGTCACGATGGTGTTCAACATGCTCTACAACGTGGTGGACACGGCGATTCTTGGATGGTGTGTTGGCGAGGTCGGTGTTGCCGTTACCACGTTGGCGCTGCCCGTCATGAACGTGCTTATGGGCTTTTCGATGCTTGCCGGCATTGGCGGCAATGCGCTTGCGGCTATCCAGCTTGGCGAAGGCAAGCTGCGCCTCGTTGAGCGGACACTTGGCAATTCGGCGCTTCTTCTCTTCGGCTTATCTGCCCTTGTGGCGATTAGCGGATTCGTGTGCATTGATCCGATCTTGTCAATCATTGGCGCAACGCCTGAACTGTGGGAGCCCACTAAGACATTCGTGCAAATTATCTGCGCGCTGTTCGCCTTCCAATCGCTTGGTCTTGGACTGAACAATTTCCTGCGCACGGCAGGCAAGCCGAATCTCGCTCTTATCACCGGCGTTTTTGGCACCATTATGTGCGTGGTCTTTAATCTGATCTTTGTTGCGTGGTGGGGATGGGGTATTGCGGGCAGCGCGTGGGCAACCGTGAGCGGTCAGTTCTGCGGCATGGTGCCCGTCCTGGTCTACTTTATTTGGGTCAAGAGCGCGCCGTTCCATCTGAAGCTCAAGTGCTGCATTCCGAACACCAAACTGATCCGCAAGATTTTGGCGTTAGGCGTTGCATCGTTTGCGATGCAGATGGCTGCAACCATTGTGACGGTGGTGTTCAATCAGGTTGTCGGCCTCTATGGTGCAACAGATCCGCTGGGCGTCTCAGGCGCCCTTGCGGCTATTGGCGTTGCGCAGAAGGCGTCCATTTTCGTGTTTGCGTTTTTGATCGGTCTCACCATGGGCATGCAGCCGATTGTCGGGTTCAATTTCGGCGCCAAGA
>CAYPKC010000081.1:0-2019 GCA_964411215.1 uncultured Eggerthellaceae bacterium
CGCCAGTAGTTCAATTGGTAGAGCGTCGGTCTCCAAAACCGAAAGTTGAGGGTTCAAGTCCTTCCTGGCGTGCCAGCTTTTTTCGAGCAGCCGAGTGGCTGCTTGTTTGCCGTTTAAAGTAGGTTAGTAGAAACAAGCTACAAGGATCGTACATGGCTAAGAAATCAAAAACCCAGAGAGCAAAGGCTTCAGCGGCTCGCCAAGCGCGCAAGGCGGAACGCGAAAACGAAGAGCAAAGTCAAGAGATAAGTGCTGCTCAAGACGATGCCCATGTTGCTCATGCAGAAGAAGCTGAGGGTAAATCCAAACTGGGCTTTATGAAAAAGGCTAAGGAAGAGAAGTCGGAAAAGGAAGACGACGCCTCTTCAAAAAAGCTTTCGAAAAAGGAAGAAGCGAAGAAGATTGAGGCAAAGAAGCCCAAGAAAAAGCGCTTCCAATTTTTACGCGATGTCAAAGCAGAGCTGAAAAGGGTCACGTGGCCGACTAAGATCGACGTTTTGCGTTGGACCGGCGTTGTCATTGCTGCTCTCGTATTCTTCGGCGTTTTTGTTGCTATTCTCGACAACCTTATCGTCACGCCGCTTTTGGTTTTGATTTCAGGCGCAGATCCTTCAACGATTAATTTCTTCTCGTTCACTGAAACTTCAGTTGCAACGGATGTTTCTAGTGGAGCTACGAGCTCATAGCTCAGGATTGGTTTTTGATTTAATCGGAGTTTAAACATGTCCAAAAAGTGGTACGTTCTACATACTTATTCGGGATACGAGAACAAAGTCAAGGCAAACCTTGAGACCCGTATCGAGACCATGGGGCTTGAGAACAACGTCTTTAAGATTGAAATCCCGACTGAAAAAGTCGCAGAGATCAAAGACGATGGCTCACGCGTCGATACGGAGAAAAAGGTCTTCCCTGGGTATGTTCTTGTCCGAATGGAAATGGATGACCGCAGTTGGGCAGCCGTCAGAAACACTCCGGGCGTTACGGGATTTGTCGGAAGCCAAGGCAACCCGTCGCCTCTCACGCGCGAAGAATACAACAAGATTATGAAGCGTGCGAGCATTGATGTACCGAAGAAGACCTCTACCAATATGGAAGTGGGACAGGCGGTTCATGTGGTAAGCGGACCATTGAAAGATTTCGATGGTCTTGTGTCCGAGGTCATGCCAGAAGCTGGCAAGATGCGTGTTATGATTTCAATCTTCGGACGCGAAACTCCTGTTGAACTGACGTTTGAGCAGGTGGAAAAGATTTAAGTAACATCATCTTATGTGTCTGTGTCCGCGTGGACCGGAGCTTCTCGCAGACAGAAGATGTGAGCTGATAACGGAAACGTACAAGAAAGTATTTGAGCGAGGTTAATAAACATGGCAGATAAGAATGTAAGCGGTTTTATTAAACTTCAGATTCCTGCAGGTGCTGCAAATCCAGCTCCTCCGGTAGGTCCGGCCCTTGGCGCTCAAGGCGTCAACATCATGCAATTTTGCCAGGCATTCAATGCGCAGACGCAAGATCAAGCTGGCACTATCATCCCTGTTGAGATCACGGTCTATGAAGACAAGTCATTCTCTTTCATTTGCAAGACTCCGCCGGCAGCTGTTCTGATCAAAGAGAAGCTCGGCATTGAGCATGGCGCCGGCATCCCGCAACTTCAAAATGTCGGCACGTTGACTGACGCGCAGCTGACCGAAATTGCTGAAATCAAGATGCCCGACCTGAACGCGAATGACATTGATGCGGCTAAGGAAATCATTGCCGGCACCGCTCGCTCTATGGGCGTGCGCATTGAAGGCCGCGAGATGAAGAAGAAGTACGAAGTGACAAGAAAGCTCGCAGCTCTTCTCAAGGGCGAGTCAGTTGACGAGGAAAGCGCTGCTTAAGAGAGCGCTCTTTCTTTCCAAGGGAGCGCAAAAGCGCGCATACCTTGGATATGTAATCAGGTACGTTCGCCACCATGGCGTGTATGCATAAGTGGAAGGATCGGCCAGATCCGCCATTACCACGAAAGGAAGTATGATTATG
>CAYPKC010000081.1:2029-7004 GCA_964411215.1 uncultured Eggerthellaceae bacterium
CAGTAAAAGACGTTCCAGAGACGCCGGTAGCGCCTATCGAGGCTATGAAGATCGTCAAAGAGATCTCTACGGCAAATTTCGATGAGACGGTCACCGTTGATATCAAGCTCGGCATCGATACGCGCCAGGCTGATCAACAGCTCAGAGGCACCGTCAGCCTTCCGAATGGTTCTGGTAAAAGCGTTCGTGTTGCAGTCTTTGCAGAGGGCGAAGCCGCAAAGGCAGCAGAAGAGGCAGGCGCTGATATCGTCGGCACCGATGAGCTTACCGAACAGATCAACAAAGGCGAGTTCAACTTCGATGCCGCTGTTGCAACGCCAGATCAGATGGGCAAAGTTGGCAAGCTTGGTAAGATCTTAGGCCCGCGCGGTCTCATGCCAAACCCGAAGCTTGGTACGGTCACCAACGATGTTGCCAAAGCTATTAAAGAGCTTAAGGGCGGCCGTGTTGAGTATCGTGCTGACCGTTATGGTATCTGCCATGTCACCATTGGCAAGAAGAGCTTTGAACCTCAAGCACTTGCAGAGAATTATGGTGTGGTCTTCGACGAAATCTTGCGCGTAAAGCCGGCAGCGGCAAAAGGCAAGTACGTCAAATCGGTGACCGTGTCCTCCACCATGAGCCCTGGTGTTCCTGTTGATTCTTCCATCACCAGAAACTACACCGAGCTTGCTGCAGAATAATCCGTTAGAAGCTAAAAGGAAAGCGCATCCATCTCGGGTGCGCTTTTTTATTATGGAGCCAAGAGCTGTACTATGTATGCAAGGTACCTACGCGGCTTCGTTTTGTCACCGTGAGTTAGAGGAATATTGATGTATGTCTTGATAGTGAGAAATGACTCCAATGCCAAAGTCATGGAGGCATCTTACCTTTTAAGCGCCTATTTAGAATCTCAAGGTATTGACTGCGGCTTCATTCAATCGAGTGACATTTCTTACCACCATACGCTCAAAGATATCCTCGACATAACCCTTGATGACATTTCTCTTGTCGTCGTTCTCGGAGGCGACGGCACTATTTTGCGCACGGCAAATCTTCTTGCTCATAAAGATATTCCGATCCTCGGCATAAATTTCGGCCATTTGGGCTTTTTAGCCAACTCAAGTGCACAAGGTGTTATCGAGCTTGTTTCGCGGGCACTCGCAGGAGAGCTGAAAGAAAGCCAGCGCAGCAATCTTGAATTTATGGTGATCTGCGAAGGAGATAGGGACCCTTACGAAGATGAGACAGATGGCGCTCCAGCTCGCCTGAAGAAGTATTTTGCTCTCAATGAAGTTGCCATCTCTCGAGGCGAAAATGGAAATATCATTGATTGCAATATCAAAGTTTCAGATTGTCCGATAGAAAATGTCAGAAGCGACGGTGTGATTGTCGCTACTGCCACCGGATCAACTGCATACGCTCTTGCGGCCGGAGGCCCTTTGGTGACGCCAAGCTTCCATGGCCTGATCATTCAACCGCTTGCTCCCCATACGCTTACCGCGCGCACGATCTTGACCGGCCCGAGTGATGTCGTCAGAATCGGGCTTGAGCATCTTCGTGAAGGGGCGTCTGTGTCCATTTTCGCCGATGGCGAGCCTCTTTTGTTTGAACGTCCTATCCGTTGTGTCTACGTCATGTTAGGTTCTCATCCAACGCGTCTTCTGTATGAGAACCCTGACCATTTCTTTAATTACGCTGCGTCGACCTTCTTTGGTATTGATTAGCATTTCGTTCGAGCGGCACGACAATACGCTTCGTTAGAGTGCGTAGTGAAGCTTCACCTCGAAGATGCGTGTGCGACTAAAACATGTGTGGATTAACCAGGATTATTTATGGTAGAAGCGGTGTTGCTCGTATTGCGGCTCGCAGCACACATTAATGCCGAGCGTTTTGTAGAGGCGCTCATCGGTTGCTGAGACAATCACGGAGAAATACGCGTCACAGCCGTGCAATTTGTAAGCATTGTCAATGAGGCGCTCAGCCAAAGGATTGCTGACAGAGCTCACTGACAAGGCAAGCAAGGTCTCATCGGAATGCAGGCGCGGATTGCTGTTATGCAAGTGCTCCGTTTTGAGATGGCAAATAGGTTCTAAAACATTGTCAGAGATTACATCGACATCATCGGCAATACCAGAAACGCCTTTGAGCGCATTCATCAGAAGAGCACTTGCGGCACCAAGCAAGTTTCCCGTTTTCCCGGTTACGACACGTCCATCGGGAAGCACCATGGCTCCTGCAGGCTTGCCGGTCATTTCAGCCTTCAGAAGTGCTGCTGAGCGGGCAGGGGAGAGGTTCGTTGTCAGTCCTGCCTGATTCATCAAAAGCTCGATTTTATCCAGGACGCGTTTACCGTCCCCCGTACGCTTCACATCTACCGCGGCAGAGAAGTACCGGCGCACAACTTCGTTATTGGCTGCGTCGCGGCATGCCTCATCATCTGAGATGGCAAAGCCCGCCATATTTACGCCCATGTCGGTGGGAGATTTGTAAGGACATTCGCCATAAATGCGCTCCATCATGGAACGCAGTACCGGATAGATTTCAACGTCGCGATTGTAGTTGACGGTCTTCTCTCCGTACGCCTCAAGGTGGAACGGATCCAAAATATTGTCATCATCAAGGTCAGCTGTTGCAGCCTCATAGGCGATATTGACAGGATGGGCAAGCGGCAAATTCCACACCGGAAACGTTTCATATTTCGCATATCCGGCAAACGTGCCCCGCTTATGCTCATGATAGATTTGCGATAGGCACGTCGCCATCTTTCCCGAGCCGGGACCAGGGGCGGTGACAACGACAAGCGGCCGCTCCGTTTCGATGTAGTCGTTTTTGCCAAAGCCCTCATCGCTTACGATCGTATCGATATCGTAAGGATATCCCGGGATCATATAGTGGAGATAGCTCGTAATGCCCATTTCGGTTATGCGTTTGCGGAAGGCATCGGCGGAAGGCTGGTTGGCGTATTGGGTGATCACAATGCTGCCGACTTTAAAGCCCATTGATTGGAAGATGTCCATGAGCCGCAACACATCTTCGTCGTAGGTGATACCAAGGTCGCCTCTGATCTTTGCCTTTTCGATATCATTCGCGTTGATGGCAATAAGGATCTCGACATCGTCTGCCATGCTCTGAAGCATTCTAATCTTCGTGTCTGGCTCGAATCCTGGCAACACGCGGGAGGCATGGAAATCATCAAAAAGCTTGCCGCCAAATTCCAAATACAGTTTGCCTTCATACATATTGATGCGCTCACGAATGCGCTCAGCTTGAAGGGAAATGTATTTATCGTTATCGAAACCTAATCGCATGGGCGTTCCTCTCTGAAATGCCAACATCACAAATTATAGATGCTTTATGCCGAGCTTCGTCAAAATAGGGGGTTACCAAATCTTAAGAGGTACTATATAGTGTGATTCGACCTTTAAAAGCGGTACAGAGAGACCGACAAGGAACATTACTTGCTCTGCGATATTCCGGATCGCTCTGTACATCCAAGAGAAAGGGTGTTTATGAGCGATTCTTCTTCTAAATGCGTCTGCATGAATTCCGAGGATATCGATCGCGCACTTACCCGTATAGCTCATCAAATCCTTGAGACCAACAAAGGGGCACAAGACCTTGTGTTGGTGGGTATTCTGACGCGCGGCGACACGCTTGCAAAGATGCTGCAAGAGCGTATCTTTGAGATTGAAGGTGTCAAGCTTCCTCTTGGAGCCCTTGACATCAGCTTCTATCGCGACGACTTTATGACGCACTTCGCGCCTGAAGTTCTCTCCACCGACATTCCTTTTTCCATCGATGGAAAGATTGTCATCTTAGTAGACGACGTACTCTACACAGGACGCACCATTCGAGCAGCGCTCGATGCGCTCACTGATCTTGGGCGTCCGCGCGCAGTCGAGCTCGCGGTGCTTGTGGACAGGGGACACCGGGAGCTTCCGATTCGGGCAGATTTCGTTGGTAAAAACGTACCTTCATCGGAAGAAGAGAACGTACGCCTCTTCTTGGAAGAGGTTGACGGCAGACCTTCTGCGGTAGAAATTTTGGAAATGAGCAAAGGCGATCGTGCCGGCTCTGCGCCGATCATGGGAAGCAAAGGTGAGTAGTATGGCGTTTAACCACAAGCACCTTATTGATATAACCGAATATTCAGCAGAAGACATTATGCTGATCTTGAAGACCGCGAAACGTTTTCGGGAAGTCAATGAGCGTGCGATCAAGCAAGTACCGACACTCAAAGGCGCGACGATCGTCAATATGTTCAATGAGCCGTCAACGCGTACGCGCTCTTCATTCGAAATCGCGGAGAAAAGGCTTTCTGCCGCGAGCCTGAATTTCGGCGGAAGCTCAACTTCGACCGTGAAAGGCGAGAGTTTAAGCGATACCGTTGAAACGCTTTGCGCATACAAGATCGATATGATCATTGTGCGCGATAAACACGCGGGCGTGCCGCGCAAGATTGCAGATTTGTCTGGCGTGCATGTAATTGATGCGGGGGATGGCAAGCATCAGCATCCAACGCAAGCTCTTCTTGACTTGTACTCAATCTGGGACGCAAAAGGCCATATCGATGGTTTGCGTGTCGGCATTGTGGGAGATATCGCACACTCGCGCGTATCGGGCTCTCTTGTGCCTGCGCTCAAAATCATGGGCGCGCACGTCACGCTCATTGCGCCGCCAACCTTGCTTCCGGCGCGACCGGACGTGCTCGGTGCCGATGCCGTGACGTGCAATACTGATGAAGCCTTGCCTGAGCTCGATGTTGTCTATATGCTGCGCGTTCAGCGTGAGAGGCTTGAAGGCGCTCCTTTCCCGTCACTGCGTGAATACAACCTTCTGTATGGTTTGACGAAAGAGCGCGATCGTCTCATGAAAGACGATGCTCTCATCTGCCATCCTGGCCCCATTAATCGAGGAGTCGAACTTGATAGCTTTATGGCTGATCACCCTGATCGTTCGGTGATCCTGGATCAAGTTTATGCCGGCATTCTTG
>CAYPKC010000082.1:0-6884 GCA_964411215.1 uncultured Eggerthellaceae bacterium
TATCTTGATCAAAGTCTGAGACACAAGATGCGCTTTCTTCGGTGTGCGGATCGCTTTGCAGACCGTCTGCATTATTCTTTCGCTCCCCAAACTGCAGACCCGCCTCAGCCATTTCTACAAATTTCGGTGCGGCTACAGAAAATACTCCAATGCCCGCGTCAAGTGCGGCAATCGCCTGCCGGTAAACGCCTGAATTGATAGTGCCTTCCGTTGCGAGCACCCCCACGCGCCTGTTGCGCGTCATGTGGATTGCTGCGCGCGATCCTGGCGTCACCACGCCGACAATAGGAATGTTGAATGTCTTTTGGGCAAGAGTGAGTCCTGCGGCTGTTGCTGTATTGCAGGCAATGACAATGAGCTTGCATCCGCGGCTTTCGAGATAGGTGCAGATTTGCAAAACAAAGTCTGCAACTTCGCTTTGCTCGCGCGGACCGTAGGGGCAACGCGCGTTATCGCCTAAGAAGATGAAGTCTTCTGCAGGGGCAATAGCGACAAGTTCCTTCAAGACGGTAAGACCGCCATAGCCAGAATCAAAAACTCCTATAGGCGCTTTGGAAGGGTTATCCATGAACTACAACAACGTCGCCCGTCTGGATGATGCTATAGAGCTCTTTTGCCTTTGACACAGGGAGATTGACGCATCCATGCGATCCATGTCCCGAACGATACCTGTTGCCACCGAAGGAGGATTGCCAATCAGCGTCATGGAATCCAACGGAATTGCCTTTAAAAGGCATCCAATATGACACCGGTGACTCATAGGTGATATTGCCTGCAGAATCGCGTCCCGTCAGGGTGACATGGCGACCTTTGAGATTGATGTCATAGACGCCGGTCGGGGTTGGCGTGCTTGGCTTTCCCGTAATAATGTTGCTCTCCCAGATAATGCTTCCGTCATCGCCGTAGAAACGTGCGTGCTGCTGGGAAATATCAACATCGATATAGCGGGCGCCCCAGTCTTTGCCGCCAATGCCGGAGAAACCTTTTCCTGTTTGTTTGACAGGAATATCAATGGCACCGACAACGCCATTCGCGATGCTTTCGGCAATAGAGGCAGCTAATTGCTCCTGGTTGACCGCCCAGCCATAATCGCCGCCTGAGACGGTTACTTGCTTGCCATCAGGGCGGACATAGGTGCGCGTCTTGCCGATCGTGTTGAAATTAGAAGCGAGCTCGTTTGCATACGCATTCATTGCATCCGTATTGAGCACTGCTGCAAATTCAGGGGTCACAGAAACCCATGGATAAATAGTGGCTGCATTAATCTCTGCAGCCAAGGTTCCCGAAAGCATAAGATCAAGATCTGCCTTAATGAGCGCATTTGCTTGGTCAAGTGCTCCCAGAAGACGTTCGTCATCATGCAGTACCGCAGGTGGCAAAAGATCGTCTTCCATAATGACCACTTCGGGGTCAAGATTCATGGCCCCAATAACAATATCTTCAAGCACGGCTTTTGCAGAAAGCTTTGTGCCTTGAACTTCCGGCTCGATCACGAACGCTGAGGCCTTGTCGTTATACGTCACATAAGCATTCACGGGGTCTTTTGCCGTAGTGTTTAATTGCTCAACTTCGGCGTTGACGACATCAAAAAGCTTTGTTGCGGAAAGGGCGTCCGTGAGTGCTGCCGACATATCTCTGTGTTCGAATATCTCAATCGGCCATTTCCATGGGTCTTGGCCTTCTTTGATAGTGTCGGTCATAGCCACAGAATCGATGTTGAGACCAGCCTCTTCTGACGTGACCGAGAAGTTGAGCCCGTGGCCTTTGACGTCAAAGGAGTAGTTGCCTACTTTGTCTTCGAACTCATGCTGCACTTCGAGAGGCGTCTCCCACGAGATATCGATGTTTGAAATGTGTGTATTGGGATAGAAGCGTCCTGAAAACACAAACACGCCAGCAAGATAAATGGCAGCCAATGCGCCTACGACAGATACGGTCGTAATGCCAATGCGCTTTGCCAGCTTCTTTTTGTCGCGCTGCTTCTTCTCTATGGTGATGGTGGCAGGCTGAGCCTCCCGTCGCTGAATTTGCGCCTTCAGACTTTTTCGCACCAGCTTGCGAGGTCTGGGTCGCGCCCGTCGCTTTTTCTGCTTTCGCGTCCTTTGCGGAAGCATGAGATGGCGAAGATGCTTCTTCTTCTTCTTCTTCGGCTTTTAAGGCCTCGGCGACTTTTGACAAGTCGCCCGTTTTTTGATCAGCCGAAGTTATATCGGAAGCGGCGGTATTCTCAGTGTTGCTGTTGTTTTTTGCGCTTTTCGCGCTCTCAATATCAGCAGCTTGCTGAGCATTCTTTTCAGCTTTATCAGACGTTCCAGCATGCTTGCCTAAAGAGCCGGATTGAGATTCCTCTTCCGTCTCTTTCGAAGCCTTTTTATCCTGTTTGCCGACAGTATTCTGCTGTGAATGTTTGCCTTTGGAATGCTTTGCCATTGCCGACCTTCGTGCTGCAGTATCAAATCGTAATCGGATGTATTGTATATAAATAAATCAGGCTTTTGAACGGGGTAGCAGAACATGTGTAAAAAAGCACAGATTATGGTTTGGACGGCATGTTTCAAATGGAGAAATATAGCCTGTGATGTCCCATCTTTGAAAACCTTTGTGAAGAAATAAATGCGCGTAAAGCCATGGAGAATATGTGCGCATGCATCTTCACTTGTAATCGCTTGGATGCCGTGATCCCGATCCTGTCGTATTGCCTGCATTGCGAAGAGAACTGCCAAACGTTACTGCGTCTTCCCCAAACTTGTCTTTGAGCGCATCGGAGGCTGAAAGGAGCTTCTTTCTCTTCCCTTCATCTTCGATAAGCATTTTCTCTGACGATCTTTTCGATACTGCCCCGTCTTCGTTATTGGAAGTGTTCTCTTCGCATAAGGCACTCTCTTCAAAGAGTGAAGCTTGGCTCACTGAGCCTTTGCCGAACCCGGAGACTGCTACTCCCAAAAGGCGCACCGCAATACCTGGATGCCATATATGATCTATCAGCGCATTGAGTTTAGGCAGCAGCTCTATTTCATCATTTGAAGCTTTTTCAAGAGCGGTTTGTGACGTATGGATGGTTCGATCGGCATAACGCACTTTGACCGTAAGCGTGCGTCCCGCAAGTCCCTTCATGCGAAGGCGTCGACAGACTTTTGCAAGAAGGCCGCTTAAAGCTGCTTCGATGTTTTCTCGCTCGACAAGATCTTCCGCGAAGCTTATCTCATGAGAGACTGATTTGACATCACTGTCCGTGACTATCTCAGAAATATCTTCACCCGCTGCGCGCTCCCGCATCATTTCAGCTTGTACGCCAAATACCGACGTGAGCGTTTCAAGATCAGTATTCATGAGATCAGCTAAGGTTTTGATGCCTTTATCTAAAAGCTTCGCTTCGGCAGCTTTTCCAATGCCGCTCATAATTCTGACCGGAAGAGGCCCGAGAAACGCCTTCTCAGTTCCCGGAAATACGACGGTCAGTCCCTTGGGTTTGTCCATGTCGGAGGCGATTTTGGCAACGGATTTCGTTGACCCCAAACCAATCGAGCACGTAATGCCAAGTTCTGCAACACGGCTTTGGATTCTCTGTGCAATGGCTATGGGATGTTCGATATTTGCCCTTGTAGGCGATATGTCAGCGAAAGCTTCGTCAATAGACACCTGTTGCACCAGGGGAGTTTCATCGCGAATGATCTGCATAACGAGCTTTGAGACTTCGCGGTAGCGGTGATAATTACCGCGCGTCCATATGGCGGACGGGCAAAGCTTTGCCGCCGTTGCTGCCGCCATAGCACTTTTAACGCCGTACGTTCTTGCTTCATAAGAGCATGTTGAAACGACGCCGCGTGCCGTGGGACTTCCCCCAACGATCACGGGCTTGCCCCGCCAATCAGGATGATCAAGTTGTTCAACCGATGCGAAAAACGCGTCGAGGTCTACAAGCAGAATAGCCGGACCCTTCCAGTCAGGAAGCGGTTGCGCGGCACTTTCTGTTTCATGCTCCTTATTGACCATGAAGTGATTCTAGCATACTATAGAACAAATATTCGCACGAACATTAGTTTGCTTTTTGTAATGGAGCGAACAAAAGTGCATAGTTGAGAAGGTGCGGCGCGTATATGGAGCTTGCTTCTAAACTTGAAATACTTGCTGATGCAGCCAAATATGATGTTGCCTGTACCTCATCTGGCGTTCAGCGCTCTGGCAAGAAGGGGCAGCTCGGTGCTACTGGTGTTGCAGGATGCTGCCACTCATTCACGCCTGATGGAAGATGCGTCACGCTGCTTAAGGTGCTTCTTACTAACGTTTGCATCTACGACTGTGCTTATTGCGCATGTCGGAAAACAAATGAAGGCATCACGCGGACATGCTTTGATCCGCGCGAGTTGGCACGTCTGACTATCGAGTTTTATCGCCGCAACTACATTGAAGGTCTTTTTTTAAGTTCCGGTGTCATACAATCGCCCGACTACACAAGCGAGCTTATGATAAGAACGCTGACGCTTCTTCGAGAAGACTACGGTTTTAGGGGCTATATTCATGCGAAGGCTGTTCCTGGAACATCCCCTGAACTTATTCATCAGCTTGGTTTATTGGCAGATCGCATGTCGGTCAATTTGGAGCTTCCTTCCCAGCGAAGCCTGGCTCTTTTAGCACCTGATAAGTCTCGCGCGCATATCATGCAGCCTATGCATCAAATACGTGATTCCATTTCAGAAGATGCCGAATCGCGCTCGCTTGTCAGAAAACAAACCACCGTCTATCTGTCTCCTTCTAAAACAAAGCGCGAAAGACGGGCGTTTGTCCCTGCGGGGCAATCAACGCAGATGATCATTGGCGCCACTCCTGAATCTGACTACCATATTTTGAATCTTTCAGCCGCACTCTATAAGACAATGTCGCTCAAGCGCGTCTTCTTTTCAGCCTATCTGCCGGTTAATACCGACGAAAGACTTCCGAATAGCAGCGCCATTCAACTTGATCGAGAACATAGACTCTACCAAGCCGATTGGCTTTTGCGCTTTTACGGATTCGATGTTAATGAGATTATTGGGAAAGATCGTCCTTTTCTTGAAACTGATATTGATCCCAAGACTAACTGGGCACTGAACAATCTCGACGAATTTCCTGTTGAGATTAATACGGCTCCGTATGAAATGTTGTTGCGTATCCCAGGTGTTGGCGTTCGTGGAGCAAAGCTTATCGTTAAGGCGCGCAAACAAACTACTTTGTATGAACATGAGCTGCGAAAGCTTGGCATCGCTTATAAGCGCGCACGGTATTTCATCACGTGCAATGGCACTTATATGGGTACTGGCATAGATTTCTCGCGCGAAGCGCTTCATGCGAAATTGTCGTCTTTGCCGAATGGTGGCAATCATGGAAGGCGTGCCGACAAAGCAATCCCTGGGCAGATGAGCCTGTTCGACGATGGTTCTTCGAAAGAGCTTTCTTCGGCACGGGAGGCAGCTTCTGATAAAGAGTTAGCTGCGGCAAGAGAAACCTCTCCTGCTAGCGCGCTTCCTGGTTCAAAAGAGCTTTCTTCTCAAAAACTCTCTTCGAAAGATCTTTCTTCGGCGTCATTGGAAGAGATCTTCGCATGAGCTCGCCTCGCGTTGATACTGCGTTCAGTAAAGAGCGCACCGAACTCTTCGACGATGTTGCCTACGTCTACGATGGTACGTTGGAAGGACTTCTGTGTGCGATCTTTGAAGCTTATGCGCTGCATGAAAATCCTTCTGATGTGGCATGCGAAAGTGAATTTCAGCAAAGACTGTTTCAGCGTGTTCATACGGTTTGCACCGATACTACGCTTGCCGACAGGGTATATAAAGGCATTGTCAAAAAGGGCGGCTCGGGCACGTTTGATGCGATAAGAAGAGCATCGGTATGTTCGAAATGCAATGCAGGGACCACTGTGTATCGCTTCGTGCGGTATGTTATGGATGAGCATGCCGGCAAACGCTCCCCTCTTAACAATATTGCCCATCCCTCCGTCGCGCCGCTCTTTGAGCTGACTCGCTCGGTGAGCCACGAGTGCGAATACATGCGACAGTTTATTCGGTTTGAGCATCTTAAAGACGAAACAGGTGATGTGTGGTTTGCACGCTGCAACCCGAAACATAACGTGGTTCCTCTCATCATGAATCATTTTGTCGAACGCTTCAGTATTCAGCCATTTATCATTTATGACGAAAACCATGGAGTTTGCGGCGCTTATGACGGCACGTCTTGGCATCTCATTGATGTGGGACAACATGACGAGCTCTTTCATCTTCCCGGTCACTGTTCAAGTGACGCTGAGATGCAACATGCCTGGAAGCGTTTCTACGATTGCGTCTCCATTGATGCACGCTATAACCCAGAACTCAGACGTGCTTTTATGCCGAAGCGGTTTTGGAAAAACATTGTGGAAGTACATGACGAAGTTCCCGCTTTGGTAAAAACATGAAAAGCGCATAGGGGCTTGTGCACCCATCTGTTAGAATCACTAACGCATCTAACCCTGATTTTTAGTGGCACACGTGTTGCGTGCGCACATACATTATGGGGGCGACTGGTTTCGACATGGCTAGTCCGATGCGAGGAGCAAGTCGTGGTCTCCTCTCCACGTTAATAAGGGGTACCGTCAAAATTAATTGGCAAAACTAAAACTCAGAGCGCTCCGGCGCTCGCCATGGCTGCTTAATTAGCGCCATCCGCCGAACTTGAAATTTCCCCGATTCAAGGAAGGCGTCATTTTAGGGGAATGCTCCATGCTACGTAGTCGGTATGAGCATGGATAAGATTGAACCGACTCGGAGATACCACGTTTGTCTGCGAACCGACGATCTCCTAAGAATATGATCACAGAATAAGCTTGTAGCGCCTTGCAAAAGATTAGATATGGACCGGAGTTCGATTCT